>JAAOIL010000117.1 GCA_015163825.1 Alphaproteobacteria bacterium
CAAGGGCTAAGGTTTTGTATTGAGTGTGTCTTTTCTTCCAGTTGGGGTTGCTTTTTGAAAAAAAATATCTCACCCTTGTTTTATTGATTCACAAATGAAAGGATATGTTATGTCTAAAAATGAAGAAAAGAAAAGTCGTCTAAAAATAATTGCAGAGGTTCTGATTATTATAATGTCTTTGCCACTTACTGCTATTACCGCCATCTCTGCGTTCGTGCTATTTTATTTTAATCCCAAACTCGTAAATTATGAAATTGAACACCGCCACCTTTTTGCGGCTCTCATCTATTCAGTTGCAGTGATAATGTTTATATATGGTGAGCCGACTTGGGGATTTGGAATTCTAGGGATTGCATTTTTTGTGTGGAATATGAAAAAAGCATAATTTTGTTTATGGCTTGCGGGAGGGGTGCTTGTCGCTGCTTCATACGCTTGCGCGTGTTTGACTCCTCGCCATACGATTTAGGCGCGGCTTTGCCGCTTAAAATCGTGTCTCGGACGCACTTTATGGTTTGCTATATCATCTCAAAGCGGTGCTTTGAGGTGAAGCAAATCTATAAAGTGCACTAGAGGTTTTTAAGAGCCACACAGAAATTGATTTAAGTAATACACCTGCGCTCATATTTTTCCGCTCCGTTAGCGGGAAATATATGAGCGGGGGAATTTGCGCGGAGGCGCAAATGGGGGGTCGCCCCCTCTAATTTATGTCCGACTCAGCTCCCGCATGGCGTTGTCTAGTCCGTCTAGGGTTAGGGGGAACATGCGGTCGGTGAATATCTGTTTGATGATTTGGCAGCTTGCGGTGTGTTCCCAATATCGTTCGCCCATAGGGTTTAGCCATATTGCGTTTTCGTATATTTCGGTTACGCGTTGCAGCCATTGGGCGCCGGCTTCTTCGTTCCAGTGTTCTACGGAGCCGCCCTCATAAGTCAGTTCGTAAGGCGACATAGAGGCATCGCCGATGAATATAACTTTATAGTCGGCGGGGTATTTGTGTAGCACATCCCAAGTTGACATTTTTTCGTTGTGTCTGCGGCGATTGTCTTTCCAGACCCCTTCATAGAGGCAGTTGTGGAAGTAGAAATATTCCATATTCTTAAACTCCGACCGCGCGGCAGAAAATAGTTCCTCGCACAGGCGCACATGGGGGTCCATGCTGCCACCGATATCAAAGAAGATCAGCACATTCACTCTGTTGCGCCGCTCCGCTATCAATTTTATATCAAGATAACCAGCCGTTGCCGTAGATTTTATGGTGTCGTCCAGATCTAATATATTCGCCTCGCCATCACGCGCAAAGCGGCGCAGACGACGCAACGCCATTTTGATATTACGCGTGCCTAACTCCACATTGTCGTCTAGGTTTTTATACTCCCGCTTATCCCAAACCTTAACCGCCTTGCTATGGCGACCCTTATCTTGCCCAATGCGCACACCCTCTGGGTTGAAACCATCAGCCCCAAACGGGGAAGTGCCGCCTGTGCCTATCCATTTATTGCCGCCCTCATGGCGCTCTTTTTGTTCCTCTAGACGCTTTTTTAGCTCCTCCATTATTTTTTCCCAGCCGCCAAGTGCCGCTATCTCTGCCTTTTCTTCGTCGGTCAGAAACTTTTCCGTCAGGGAGCGAAGCCATTCTTCCGGTATCTCGGCTATTTCATTTTCACCAAGCGATTCTAAGCCGCTAAAAACCTCGCTAAAGACGCGGTCAAATTTATCCAGATTACGCTCGTCCTTTATCAACGCCGCACGCGACAGATAGTAAAACTGATCAACCTCATTCTCAATCACATCCTTGTCCAGCGCCTCCAACAGCGAAAGATATTCCCGTAAGGAAACAGGCACATTCTGAGCCTTCAAAGCATGAAAGAAATTAACAAACATGAGAGGCACTTTAAGCAGTTTCGCCCCCAAAATCTAGTCAAAATAGGGATTGACAAGGGAATGATATTTGTATATACATTTGTATATTCTAACAAACAAATAGGGAGACTATCATGAAACAGAAAACCAAAAAACACGCACCAGAATAATAGCGGAGGCTTAAATGGACGAAATATCAAAAGCATCTTACGAAGAGTTTGATTGGCACGATGAAAAAAGAAAAACAAATATCAATAAGCATAAAATAGACTTTGTAGATGCCACTCGTGATATTTTTCCTTTTATCCATGTGATTATCCCCGCCCGAAAGGAAGGGGATGAACAACGCTATAAAGCAATAGGTGAAAGTAATGGCAATATTATCACCATTATTTTTACCGAGAGAAATGAAGGGCGCTTATGTTGGGTAATATCTGCCAGACGCGCAAGAAAGGGTGAAAAAGATGAATACATCAACATCATTCGTAACGGACAACAAAAAGAGAAAACGTAAAACCGCTAAATCGGCAGAGGGCAGTGTGGGTAGATATACGCTAGCTGATTTGAAAAAGATGAAGGGCAAAACGGATTGGGCGGCTGTTGAAGCACTCACGGACGAGGAAATTCTCGCGGCAATAAAAAGCGATCCCGACACCGAACTCTGGACGAAGGAAGACTTTGAGAATGCTACTCTCATTATTCCTAAGCAAGCGGTCAGCATTCGCCTTGATGTGAATGTGCTGGAGCACTTCAAATCGTTAGGCAAGGGCTATCAAACTCGTATCAATAATGTATTGAGCGAGTTTGTAAAAGCCCAGCAGAAAAAGACGCGGCTCTAACGCCGTACCCTAATTCCGTTCTCGTCTGGCGAGGAAGGCGAGGCGTTCAAACAGATGCACGTCTTGTTCGTTTTTGATAAGGGCGCCGTGTAGGGGCGGAATAATTTTGTTTGGGTCTTTCTCGCGCAAGGCTTCGGGGTCTATGTCCTCATTGAGGAGGAGTTTCAGCCAGTCCAGCAGTTCACTGGTGGAGGGTTTTTTCTTCAAACCCGGCACTTCGCGCACCTCATAGAAGGAAGCCAGCGCATTGCGCACGAGGCGTTCTTTAATATCGGGGAAATGCACGGCGATAATTTTTTGCATCGTCTCGGCATCGGGGAAGTTGATATAGTGGAAAAAGCAACGGCGCAGAAAAGCATCGGGCAGTTCTTTCTCGTTATTGGATGTGATAATAACCAGAGGCCGTTGTTTAGCGCGAATGGTTTCGTCTGTTTCATAGACGTAGAATTCCATGCGATCTAGTTCTTGCAGCAAATCGTTGGGGAATTCTATATCGGCTTTGTCTATTTCATCTATCAATAGCACGATGCGTTCGCCTTGTTCGAAGGCTTCCCATAGTTTGCCTTTGATGATGTAGTTTTTGATATCCTTGACGCGTTCGTCGCCTAGTTGGCTATCGCGTAGTCTTGTGATGGCGTCATATTCATATAAGCCCTGCTGGGCTTTTGTGGTGGATTTAATATGCCATGTGATTAATCTAAGCCCTAATGCCTCGGCTACTTCTTCTGCCAGCACGGTTTTGCCGGTGCCGGGTTCGCCTTTGATAAGCAGGGGGCGTTCCAGCGTCACTGCGGCATTGACTGCGGTTTGCAGGTCTTCGGTTGCGATATATTTATCAGTCCCTTGAAATTTCATTGGTTTTTCTCCTATAGTTGCCGCGCAAGACTATAGCCTCATGGATTTTGTTTCAAGAGGGTATTTTCCTTGATTTTTACCTCCAATCGGGCTAAATGCTACGGCTATTTAGGAATAAGGATATCGGCTTATGGCAACGCGACTAACGAAGAATTACAGCCCCAGCGATGACGAACCGTTCATGAATGCTCGCCAGAGAGAGTATTTTCGGCGCAAGTTACAAGACTGGAAGGACGAGCTCGTCAGAGCCACCCGTGCCACTGTGGAAGGCTTGCAGAACGAGAATATCCAGCAACCTGACGAGGCGGATAGGGCGGCACTAGAATCAGAAAAAGCACTGGAGCTGCGCACGCGTGATAGGCATCGCAAACTCATCAATAAAATAGATGCCGCGCTGGAACGCATAGAGCAAAAAGAATATGGCTATTGCAAAGAAACAGGCGATCCTATCAGCCTGAAAAGGCTGGAGGCGCGCCCCATCGCAACACTGGGCATAGAAGCCCAAGAACGCCACGAAAAACACGAACGCGTCACCGCTAAACGCTAAGCCAAACGCTAAGCCAAACGCTAAACTTACGCTTATCTTATCCACAACTATTTAACCCTCGTGCGTATTATTTTATGCACCACCCCCGAATCGGGTGTAGGCTCTTTTATGGAGAAAAGGGACGCATAGGAACAAATATCAATCCACTATCAATCCACTATCAATCCAATGCCTCATTTTTTCTTAACCGAAACTAGCGGGTTTCCGCCAGTTTTATAACCTCTAAAGATTTTTTAATTTTTATATTGACAAAAGAACAAAAATAGAACAAACCTGTCTTTACGAAACAAATAAACAAACCAACGGAGGCTAATATGACTGAGAATGTAGTGAACATAATGGAAAGTGGCGATAAAAAGAAAGCCCTAGAGGCAGCATTAGGACAAATAGAACGCAGCTATGGCAAGGGCTCGGTTATGAGGCTTGGCAGTGTGGATAATATCGTAGAGATAGAATCCATCTCAACAGGTTCGCTGGGGCTGGATATTGCGCTGGGCATAGGGGGCTTACCTCGTGGTCGGGTGGTGGAGATTTACGGACCAGAAAGTTCGGGCAAAACAACTCTGGCACTCCATGTTGTGGCAGAAGCGCAAAAGAGTGGTGGTGTATGCAGCTTTATTGATGCCGAACACGCATTAGACCCTTCCTATGCCGTAAAATTAGGCGTTGATGTGGAGGAACTGGTCATCTCACAGCCCGATAATGGGGAACAAGCCCTTGAAATCGCCGATACATTGGTGCGCTCTGGGGCATTAGATATCGTGGTGATAGATTCCGTCGCCGCCCTAACACCAAGGGCGGAAATAGAAGGCGAAATGGGCGCCAGCCTACCAGGGTTGCAAGCACGGCTCATGAGCCAAGCCTTACGAAAACTCACAGGGTCTATTGCAAAATCTAATACGATGGTCATCTTTATCAATCAAATCCGTATGAAAATCGGGGTGATGTTTGGTAGTCCCGAAACAACAACAGGGGGCAATGCTCTTAAATTCTATGCCTCGTGCCGTTTGGATATTCGCCGTATTGGGGCGATTAAGGAACGCGATGAGATTATTGGCAATCAAACACGTGTCAAAGTGGTCAAAAATAAAGTCGCACCGCCTTTCCGTATGGTGGAATTTGATATTCTCTATGGGCATGGCATATCCAAAGCGGGGGAGTTGGTCGATCTAGGTGTCAGCACTGGCGTGGTAGAAAAAGCGGGCTCTTGGTATAGTTATGGCTCACACCGCATCGGGCAGGGCAAAGAAAATGCTCGGAAATTCCTGATAGAAAATCCGGATATGGCAGATGAAATAGAAGCCAAAATTCGCGAAGATGCAGGGCTTATCAGCCGTGAGGCCTTGCTCGCCGATGAAAATAGCAAAAGCAAAGAAAACGATGCCTCTGAAAATGATGTTCCTGAAAACGAGGAGCAAGCGACAGGCTAACCATTACCCTTTCCTTTCCCCCTCATCTTCTGAGGGTTGTTCGAAAGAACGGCAGGCTTTGTGTTACTCACCTTCTCAACACAAAGCCTGTTTTCTTTTGTTTTGAAAAATTATCATAATAGGGTTAAAACGAATCATTCTTTATTTGGAAAGGGAAATGATATGGCACCGACTATGTCCTCCGATTTGGCAGACATTCGCGCCCGATTTTTAGATTACTTTGCGGCGCACGACCATAAGGTCGTGCCGTCTGCTTCGCTTGTGCCCTTGTCAGACCCGACATTGCTTTTCACCAATGCTGGCATGGTTCCCTTTAAGGATTATTTTACAGGGCAAAATATCTCGCCTATGGCAAGGGCGGTTAGTTCGCAAAAATGCGTCCGTGCAGGGGGTAAGCATAATGATTTAGATAATGTTGGCTATACCGCCCGCCACCATACATTTTTTGAGATGTTGGGTAATTTCTCTTTTGGCGACTATTTTAAGGAGGAGGCGATATTTTTTGCATGGGAGTTTCTAATAAAAGAATTGCAATTGCCCCCCGAAAAATTATTTATCACCGTTTATGCAGAGGATGACGAAGCCCAAAAACTTTGGAAAAAAATTGCGGGTGTTTCAGATGATAAAATTATTCGCATTGCGACAGATGATAATTTTTGGGCGATGGGTGAAATCGGTCCCTGTGGTCCGTGTTCGGAAATTTTTTACGACCATGGCGAGGGCATTGCGGGTGGTCCCCCCGGCAGTCCCACCGAAGATGGCGACCGCTTTATTGAAATTTGGAATTTAGTTTTCATGCAATACGACCAGCAAAGCGATGGCACGCGCCTTGCCTTGCCCAAGCCGTCTATTGATACAGGTATGGGGCTGGAACGTATTAGTGCGGTGTTGCAGGGCACACATGATAATTACGAAACAGATTTGATGCGTCATTTGATTGCGGCTTCGGCGGATTTATCGCATCAGGCGGCAGATGGTCAGCATAGTATCAGCCATCGTGTGATAGCGGATCACTTGCGTTCATCGGCATTTTTGATAGCGGATGGTGTCTTGCCCTCTAACGAGGGGCGGGGTTATGTGTTGCGCCGTATTATGCGCCGCGCCATGCGCCATGCGCATTTATTGGGTGTAGAGGAACCATTTTTGTGGCGTGTGTTTCCCGCCCTCAAAACCCAAATGGCGGCAGCATTCCCAGAAATTGAAAGAGCAGATGCGCTTATCACCGAAACCTTGCGCCATGAAGAAATGCGTTTCCGTGAAATGTTGGGGCGTGGTCTCAAATTGCTAGATGACGAGATGGGTAATATCAAAGGCGATACATTGGCGGGTGATGTGGCGTTCAAACTATATGATACTTTTGGGTTCCCGCTTGATTTAACGCAAGATGCGTTGCGTGATGTCGGGCGCAAAGTAGATGTGGCAGGGTTTGAAGTTGAAATGGAAAAGCAACGTGCGGCGGCACGGACAAGTTGGGCGGGGTCGGGCAGTGCCGCAACAGATACGATTTGGTTTGATTTGCACAACAAGCATGGCGCGACTGAATTTGTTGGCTACCAATCCACGCAAGCCGAAGGGCAGGTGCAAGCAATCCTTGTTGATGGCGAAGAGGTGCAATCAGCAAAGCAGGGTGCGAAGGTTGAGATTATTTTCAATCAAACGCCTTTTTATGGCGAGAGCGGCGGGCAAGTCGGCGATGTTGGCACGATAAGCGATAATGGTGGTTTATCTATAACGATTACCAATACACAAAAACAAGTCGGCGCATTACATGTTTTATGTGGTGAGATAAATTCAGGCACATTAAAATGTGGGGCGCAATTGCATCAATCGGTTGATGCGTCTCGGCGCACGGCAATCCGTGCCAATCATAGTGCCACGCATTTATTGCACGAGGCATTGCGCCGTGTATTGGGGGCGCATGTCAGCCAGAAGGGCTCGCTTGTTAATGATAAACATTTGCGATTTGACTTCAGCCACCCCAAAGCGATGACGGCAGAAGAAATTTGCAAAGCAGAAATAATGGTGAATGATATGATACGCCAGAATGATGCTGTCACCACACGGCTTATGTCCCCCGAAGAGGCAATAGAGGCGGGGGCGTTAGCGTTATTTGGTGAAAAATATGGTGAAGAGGTGCGGGTGCTGGCAATGGGTGCTGACACCGCCACGCCACACGGCAATTATTCGGTGGAGTTATGCGGCGGCACACACGTGCAACGTTTGGGTGATATTGGTATTTTGAAAATAACATCGGAGGGGGCGGTGGCTTCTGGTGTGCGCCGTATTGAGGCTTGCACAGGTGGCGCGGCAGTGACGCACACACAAACACAAAATGTGATTTTGCAAGACATTGCTGACAACTTAAAAATAGGTGTGGCTGATATCGCCCCGCGTGTCGCACAATTATTAAGCGAGCGCAAAAAACTAGAACGAGAACTAGAAGATGCCAAAAGACGCGCCGCCTTACAGGGCACACCAAACACTGGCGCAGATAATACAACAGAAAATGTGCGTGATATTGGCGGCATAAAATTTCTGGCAAGGTGCATTGACGATTTACCCGCAAAGCATTTACGTGAATTGGTAGATGAAGGCAAAGCCAAAATCGGTAGTGGTGTGGTGGTCTTTATCGGCATTGATAATAACAAGGCGGGTATTGCCGTTGGCGTGACCGATGATTTAACCGACCGCTATGATGCCGTAGAATTAGTGCGCATCGGGGCAGAAAAATTAGGCGGCAAAGGCGGTGGCGGCAGAGCAGATATGGCGCAAGCGGGTGGTTCTGATATTACAGGCGGCGCCGCAGCCCTTGATGCGATTGCCGCAACGCTTTAACTCTTACTTAATGCCCGCTCCAGATTTTCGCGTATCTTTTTAAGGAAGTCTTCCGTGTTCAACCATTTTTGTTGCGCGCCCACAAGCAATGCTAAATCTTTTGTCATAGAGCCGCGCTCAACGGTGGAAATGCAAGTGCGCTCCACTGTGGCGGCGAAATCTTGCAAGGCTTGATTATTATCTATTTCGCCACGTTTCACCAATCCGCGTGTCCATGCGAAAATGGAAGCAATGGAATTGGTAGAGGTTTCTTCGCCGCGTTGATGCGCCCGAAAATGGCGGGTGACCGTGCCGTGTGCGGCTTCGGCTTCTATGGTTTTGCCATCGGGGGTTAGCAGAACCGATGTCATTAACCCCAAAGACCCAAAGCCCTGTGCCACAGTGTCGGATTGCACATCGCCATCATAATTTTTACACGCCCAAATAAATTTACCCGACCATTTTAAGGCGGCGGCAACCATATCGTCAATCAAACGGTGTTCGTAAGTGATATTGTGCTTTTCATAATCGCCGCGAAACTCTGCGTCAAAAACTTCTTGGAATAAATCCTTAAAGCGTCCGTCATAAGCTTTCAGGATTGTGTTTTTCGTAGAAAGATAGAGCGGCCATTTTCTGTCTAACGCATAACGCATACAAGACCGCGCAAAGTCGCGTATGCTGTCGTCCAGATTATACATAGACAAAGCCACGCCACCAGAAGGGAAGTCAAACACTTCATATTCGCGGCTGTCGCTGCCGTCTGCCGCTTCCCATTTCATTGTAAGTTTGCCTTTGCCTGGCACAACAAAATCGGTCGCGCGATATTGATCGCCAAAAGCATGACGACCAATAACAATTGGGTCTGTCCAGCCGGGCACAAGGCGCGGCACATTACGACAGATAATGGGTTCGCGAAAAACCGTGCCACCCAAGATATTGCGAATCGTGCCATTCGGGGAGCGATACATACGTTTCAAACCAAACTCTTCCACCCGTGCTTCATCGGGGGTGATGGTCGCACATTTCACGCCAACGCCAACTTCTTTAATCGCATTGGCGGCATCAATTGTAATTTGGTCGTCCGTGTTATCACGCGCCTCTATGCCTAAATCATAATAACGCAGGTCAATATCAATATAGGGCAAAATCAACTCGTCCTTTATCAGTTGCCAAATGATACGAGTCATTTCGTCGCCGTCTAATTCAACGATGGGATTATCTACTTTTATTTTAGTCATGGATTGCTTTCTATTCTGTTGCTTTTATTATATCAAATAGTGCGGCGTGATAAAAGCCTTGCTTTGGGTATAAGAGCAGAATAAACGGACTTATGGATAAATATACAGATAAAAACCCTGCGATTATACTGGTCGGTGCGCAATTGGGTGAGAATATAGGTATGGTAGCGCGGGCGATGTTGAATTTCGGGCTAACTGATTTGCGCCTTGTGCAACCGCGTGAAGGCTGGGATAGGGTGCACGCGTATAAATCGGCGGCGGGGGCGGATGCTCTTATTGATGGGCATAAAGTTTATGGTGATGTTGCGGGTGCGATTGCTGATTTGGGTTATGTTGTGGCAAGCACGGCACGATTGCGAGATATGGTGAAGCCGATATTGACGCCCCCTGCGGCAAGTGCGGTGATGCACACCCATGCAGAGGCAAACACAAAAAGCGGCATTTTATTTGGGCGCGAGAAATCAGGGTTAGACAATGATGATATTTCACTTTGCGATGTGATATGTCGCGTACCGCTTAACCCCGATTTTAGTTCGCTTAACTTAGCGCAAGCGGTTTTGCTATTTGGTTATGAGTGGTATCAGGCGGGTGATAAAACGGCAGCCATAGATTTACCGACACCCGATACGCAACCTGCTTCGCGTGCAGAACTGACCGCTATGTTTGCGCATTTGCAATCGGCATTGGATGCGGCGGGATTTTTGACCCCACCCGAAAAAGCCCCCGCCATGATGCGTAATTTGCGCAATCTGTTTCACCGCGCCTCAATGACAGAGCAAGATGTCCGCACTTTTAGGGGTGTGATAAATGCTTTGCTTCGCTTTCCCCGCCAGCGCCAAGACGAGGCGGCAAAGGCACAGATTGCCGCTCTTTCGCGCCCTTCGGGGGATGGTGAAAATGATATTGACAATTAAGGGTCTGTGGCTATACTCGCCCGAAATTTGGAAACACTAATTAAGGACATATATCTGATGAGCAAACGCCTTGCTACTAAATATAAAATTGACCGCCGCCTCGGAGAAAATATCTGGGGGCGACCAAAAAGCCCATTTAATCGCCGCAATTATGGACCGGGTGAGCATGGTCAAAGACGCAGTGGTGGCAAAATGTCAGATTTTGGTACGCAACTTCGTGCCAAGCAAAAACTCAAAGGTTATTATGGCAATATCACGGAGAAACAATTCCGTGGTATTTATGATGCCGCCGCGCGTGTGAAGGGTGATACTGGCGAAAACATTATTGGCTTATTGGAATCACGCCTTGATACGATTGTTTATCGTGCAAAATTTGTGCCGACTGTATTTGCGGCACGTCAATTTGTTAATCACGGGCACATATTGGTGAATGGGCATCGTTGCAATATCGGCAGTCGCCGTCTTAAAATTGGTGATGTTGTTGAAGTGCGCGAAAAATCACGGACACTGAATATCGTTTTGGAATCTATTCAAAGCCAAGAGCGGGAATTGGCGGATTATTTGGATGTTGATCATGGCAAACTAACAGCGAAACTAACGCGTGTGCCACAATTATCCGATGTGCCTTATCCTGTGCAAATGGAACCAAACCTTGTGGTGGAGTTTTACTCTCGCTAATTAGTTTGTGTGAGCGATATTTTTATCGCTTATCATATCGCGCAACTCGCCTGTTTCAAACATTTCACGCACGATGTCACAGCCGCCGACAAACTCTCCTTTAATATAGAGTTGTGGCACGGTTGCCCAATCAGAAAAATCTTTGATGCCTTGTCGCAAGTCATCGTCTTCAAGCACATTGACTCCCTTAAAGGCGACGCCGATATGAGATAATATCTGCACCAATTGCCCTGAAAATCCACATTGCGGAAACACAGGGGTTCCCTTCATATATAAGACAACATCATTGCTGCTGACTTCATCTTGAATTTGTTTTTGAATATCGCTCATATCGTTCTCCTATTTTGGTTCGGTTTGCAGGGCGAGAGCGTGTAGGGCATCACCCATTTTGCCACCGAGCGCATTATAAACCATTTTGTGTTGTTGCACACGACTTTTACCAGCAAAGGCTGCCGATATAATATGTGCCGCATAATGGTCGCCATCGCCGCGTAAATCGGTTATTTCAATATCGGCATCGGGTAGGGCGGTTTTGATTGCCCCCTCTATTTCAGTGGCTGTCATTGGCATTATTTGCCCTCCATATATGTGGGAAACCAAGCCTCGTGCGTGGTGCGCAAGTGCGTAATTTTTATCGGGGCGTGGTCGGGCAATGTCAAGGTATCTGCCTGTGTTGTGCCGATAGACGTGAGGCGGATATTATTTTTTGCCGCCTCATTTTCAAGTGCGGCGCAAGCATCAGCAGGGGTGACGGGGACGGCGATGATATAACGCGCTTGATCTTCCCCAAACCAAAAGGCGTGGCTTGCTTGTATATCAACGGCACAGCCTATATTGCCCTCATTAAAGGAGGCGAGGCACATTTCTGCCAATGCCACGAGCGCCCCGCCATCTGAAATATCATGAGCGGCTGTTATATGTCCCGCTAAAATCATTTGGCGCACAAAATCTCCGTTTTGGCGTTCTTGGTCTAAATCAACACAAGGCGGTGCGAAGCAATTTTTATTTTGCAATATGATTTGTTGATAAAGCGATTGTCCTAAATGTGTGCCGTCATCGCCGATAATATAAACGCGTTGTCCGATTTGCGTAAAACCCGCGCCAATGGCTTTGGTGTGGTCGTCTATTAAACCGACGCCGCCGATAGCGGGTGTTGGCAAAATACCAATGCCGTCTGTTTCGTTATAAAGCGAGACATTGCCCGATACGATAGGATAATCAAGGGCGCGGCAGGCTTGGCTCATACCTTCTAGGCAGCCGATAAATTGCCCCATGATTTCTGGCTTTTCGGGATTACCGAAGTTTAGGCAATTGGTGATGGCGAGGGGTGTTGCCCCTGTCGCTGTGATGTTGCGCCATGTTTCTGCGACTGCTTGTTTGCCGCCTTCAATCGGGTTTGCGAAACAATAGCGGGGGGTGACATCAACACTTATGGCGATGGCTTTGTTTGTGTTATGCACTCGCACCAATGCGGCATCGCCCCCACTGCCTGCTAATGTATCGCCCATGACCATTGAATCATATTGCTCCCACACCCAACGCCGCGAAGCCAAAGCGGGGTCTGCCAGTAAATGCAAAAGCGTATCGGGCAGATTATGCGGATGCGTATCGGGGCTTGCGAAAAGAGCGGCAGCAGGGGTGGGGGTGTGCGGTCTATCATATTCGGGCGCCCCTTCTGCCAATGGTGATAATGGCATATCGGCAACGATGGCGCCTTGATGTTCAATCACCATACGATTTGTATCGGTAAGGTTGCCGATGACGGCAAAGTCCAACCCCCATTTATCAAAAATGAGTTTGGCTTCGGCTTCACGCCCGACTTTTAACACCATAAGCATACGTTCTTGGCTTTCGGATAATAGCATTTCGTATGCGGTCATTTTTTCTTCACGGCACGGCACTTTATCCAGATTTAAGTGGATGCCCACACCGCCTTTATCTGCCATTTCCACCGATGAAGAGGTCAGCCCCGCCGCCCCCATATCTTGAATGCCGATAATCGCATCTGATGCCATAAGTTCTTGGCAGGCTTCCAGCAAAAGTTTTTCGGTAAAGGGATCTCCCACTTGCACGGTGGGGCGTTTCGCATCGGACGCATCGTCAAATTCTGCGGATGCCATTGTTGCGCCGTGTATACCGTCTCGTCCCGTTTTGGAGCCGACATAAACCACAGGCGAATCTATGCCTGTGGCGGCGGCATAAAATATCTTATCGGTGCGCGCCAGCCCGACACACATTGCATTTACTAATATATTGCCATTATAGGCGGGGTCGAAATTGACTTCGCCCCCGACGGTGGGCACACCAATGCAATTGCCATAGCCACCAATTCCAGAGACGACACCGCCAACAAGATGCCGCGTTTTGGGATGGCTAGGGTCACCAAATCGCAACGCATTGAGGGAAGCCACTGGTCTTGCCCCCATTGTAAAAACATCACGCATTATACCACCCACACCTGTTGCCGCCCCCTGATAGGGTTCAATAAAAGAAGGGTGATTATGACTTTCCATTTTGAAAACAGCCGCATCGCCATCGCCAATATCAATAACGCCCGCATTTTCGCCCGGTCCTTGAATAACTTTTTCGCCTTGCGTGGGTAGGGTCTTTAGCCATTTGCGAGAGGATTTATACGAACAATGCTCCGACCACATAACGGAGAACACCCCTAGTTCAGTCAGGTTGGGTTCGCGTTCCATAGCGGCAAGAATGCGTTCATATTCATCGGGGGCAAGCCCGTGTTCTGCAACAATTTCTTTGGTAATTGTCATGCCACTGCCTCCAGCAATCCTGCGAAGAGGCGCAAACCATCATCGCCACCCAAAGCGGCTTCGGCGCGTCTTTCGGGGTGGGGCATCATACCAACAATGCGGCGGCTTTTGTCGCATACCCCGGCAATATCAAGTTGCGAACCATTGGGATTGTCGCCCTCGCCATAGGTGAAAATAATCTGCCCATTATCTTTTAGACTTTGCAATGTGTCGGCATCGGCAAAATAATTGCCGTCATTATGGGCGACAGGAATAACAATTTCTTTGTCTTTTTCATAAAGATGCGTGAAGGGTGTATCTGTTTGCTGCACCTGCAAACGCACATTGCGACAAACAAAGTGCAAGGCTTGGTTGCGCATTAACACACCCGACAATAATCCACATTCGGTGAGCATTTGAAACCCATTGCAAATGCCGAGCGTGGCAACACCAGATTTAGCCGCCTTCACGACCTCTGCCATAATCGGGCTGTTGGCTGCCATTGCCCCACAACGCAAATAATCGCCATAAGAAAAACCACCCGGCAACACGATTAAATCACAAGGGGGTAGGGTGTGCTCCCCATGCCAGACCATAATCGGTTGCGTATTACATATTTGGCGCAAACAAACAGCGACATCTCTGTCGCAATTAGAACCCGGAAAAACAATGACAGCAGCACGCATAGGTTTTGTTAATCCTCACTTGTCATTATGGAGTGTGATTTCGTAGTCTTCTATAACGGTGTTGGCGAGCATTTGTTCGCACATATCTTTTAGCGTCGCCCGCGCGGTGGTGGCGTCGCTTTCGTCTAAATCAATCTCTATCAGTTTGCCTTGTCGTGCTTGTATGACTTGTGCAAACCCCAAGCGATGCAAGGCGGTTTCTATGGCTTTGCCTTGTGGGTCTAGCACCCCCGCTTTTAATGTGATGTGTATGGTCGCCTTCATCAACTCACCAATACTGGTTTTGTCGGCGAGATAGAAGAGAACAAGCCCAGCCGTTTTGCGACATCTTGATAGCCTTCCAAGACATCGCCTAAATCGTGGCGGAACCTGTCTTTGTCTAATTTTTCGCCACTGGTCATATCCCATAGGCGGCAATTATCGGGGCTGATTTCATCTGCCAGCAAGACTTGCACGACATCGCCTTCCCAATGGCGACCGAATTCCACTTTGAAATCCACCAGACGGATATTCACTGCCCCGAACATACCCGACAGAAAATCATTCACACGCAGAGCAACGGCAACCATATCATCAACCTCGCCCCGACTTGCCCACTCAAAGGCGGCGATATGTTCTTCGCCTATCAGGGGATCGCCGAGGTCGTCATTTTTATAATAAAACTCCACCAGAGGTCTATCAAGAGACTTGCCTTCCTCCAACCCCAAGCGTTTAACAATAGACCCCGCCGCGATATTACGCACGACAACTTCTAGCGGAATGATTTCAACTTCTTTAATCAATTGCTCCCGCATATTTAGGGGTTTGATAAAATGTGTAGCAACACCAATCTCTTCTAATCGTGTAAAAATATATTCCGATATGCGATTGTTCAAAACACCTTTGCCTTCAATGGTGCCATGTTTTTCATTATTGAAGGCGGTGGCATCGTCTTTGAAATGCTGCACGAGTGTGCCAGGGGTTGGACCCTCGTAAAGTATTTTGGCTTTACCTTCATATATGCGACGACGTTCTGACATTTTTTATCCTGTTTAGCCTTCATTGAATACGCGCGCGAAAAGCGTATCTACATGTTTGAGATGATAGTCCAGATTGAACAAAGCATCAATTTCATTATCGCTGAGGGGAATATCTTTATCGGCTTTTAGCAGTGCAGAAAATTCCCCTTCGCCCCGCCAGACGGGCATGGCATTGCGTTGCACGAGGCGATAAGCATCTTCGCGGCTGACCCCCGCTTGCGTGAGTGCCAACAGCACGCGTTGCGAATGCACCAGCCCCCCAAGCGCATCCATATTTTGTTGCATACGTTCGGGATAGACCAGCAGTTTTTCTATCACCCCCGTCAAGCGCACAAGCGCAAAATCCAGAGTGATTGTTGCGTCTGGTCCTATCATGCGTTCAACAGATGAATGCGAAATATCTCTCTCGTGCCAAAGGGCAACATTTTCCATCGCGGGCAAACTCATAGAGCGCACTATTCGTGCCAGCCCCGTTAGGTTCTCCGTCAAAATGGGATTGCGCTTATGGGGCATTGCCGATGAGCCTTTTTGTCCTTCAGAGAAAAACTCTTCCGCTTCCAAAACCTCCGTCCGTTGAAGGTGGCGCACTTCTGTCGCCACACGTTCAATGGAAGAGGCAATCACCCCCAATGTCGCAAAGAACATAGCGTGTCTGTCGCGCGGGATAACTTGCGTAGAAATCGGCTCCGCCACCAAGCCCATAGATTTTGCCACATGGGCTTCCACCTCTGGCGGGATATTGGCGAAAGTCCCCACCGCACCCGATATGGCACAAGTGGCAATCTCTTCTCTTGCGGTTATTAATCTTGTGCGGTTGCGTTCAAATTCTGCATAGGCTTGGGCTAGTTTTAATCCGAATGTCGTGGGTTCCGCATGGATACCATGACTGCGCCCAATACAAACATCCATTTTATGTTCATAGGCGCGTGCTTTTAATGCCGCTAAAAGCGCATCCATATCTGCCAGCAATATATCTGCGGCGCGAACAAGTTGCACATTAAAACAAGTATCCAACACATCGGAGGATGTCATACCCTGATGCACAAACCGCGCTTCATCACCGACATGTTCTGAAAGGGAGGTCAGGAAGGCGATGACATCGTGTTTGACTTCGCGTTCTATTTCGTCAATCCGTGTTGCATCAAACCCACCCCGCGCCCGCACCGCTTGCGCCGCCTCTTTCGGGACAATGCCTAAATCTGCCATCGCCTCTAGCGCGTGTGTCTCTATTTCCAGCCAAATAGAAAAGCGGCTTTGCGCTTCCCAGAGGGCAGTCATTTCAGGACGGGCATATCTTGGAATCATGCGCGTATCCTATACTTATTATGTGCTATGTCAAATAATCCTGTCATTTTTGAAACTGACCTCACTATGGCGCCCGATAATGATATGGTCGTGTAAAAATATGTTGAATCCTTGCGCTAATTCACGCAATTTTATCGTGGATTTGATGTCGGCTTTTGAAGGTTGTGGGTCGCCGCTGGGGTGGTTATGCACAAGAATTAATCCGCTTGCGTTCAGCTCTAAGGCACGCTTGATAATCTCGCGAGGATAAAAAGGTGTGTGGTCTACCGTGCCTATCGCCATTGCTTCGTCTGCGATGATGCGATTTTTTTTATCTAAAAACAACACATGAAGTTCTTCCACTTTATTCTCGGCTAGTTTGGTGCGGCAATAGGCGATAATCGCGTCCCAATTACCCAATATCTCGCGGTGCATTATTTTGGATTGTCCCAGCCGCAAGGCGGAGGCTTCTATAATCTTGAACTCCGTCACGACACTATCGGTGATGAAGTTTGTCTTCGTTAAATCTTGGCGCGAAGCAGAAAGCACGGCTGATAAATCTTTGAACTTGTCTAGCAATTCCTTTGCGATAGGTTTGACATCACGGCGGGGAATGGCACGGAATAATATCAGTTCCAGCAGTTCATATTCGTGTAGGGCATCGCCACCCCCTTTAATAAAACGTGCGCGCAAACGTTCGCGATGTCCGCGCCGCGTGTCTGGTTTTTCGTGTTTATCCGACTTTAACGACTCTTTTGGCATAATGATTATGGACTTAAATGAGGTTGGTCTAGCCCACTAGGGGAGCGGGTGAATATCTCTGCGCCATCGGCGGTCACACCGATTGAGTGCTCGTATTGGGCAGAAAGAGTGCGGTCGCGTGTAACGGCGGTCCAGCCATCACGCAATACCTTAACCGCATCACGACCGAGATTAAGCATGGGCTCAATCGTGAAAAACATACCTTCTTTTAAGATCACCCCTTGCCCCGCACGACCATAGTGCAGCACATTTGGTTCATCATGGAAGACACGCCCTAATCCGTGTCCGCAAAAATCACGCACGACTGATATTTTATTGGCTTCGGCATGGGCTTGGATTGCCGCGCCAATATCACCCAGATGTGCACCCGGGCGGACAGCCTCTATCCCCCGCATCATAGAGTCATAAGTGGCAGTGGCGAGGCGTTGGGCTTTCACCGACATATCCCCTAACGCATACATACGGCTGGTGTCGCCATGCCAGCCCTCGTAAATGAGGGTGACATCTATATTCAATAAATCTCCTTCACGTAAAATTTTATCACTGGGAATACCATGACACACAACATGATTAACAGAAGTGCAAATAGAACGAGGAAACCCCCGATAAAAAAGGGGGGCGGGCACAGCGCCTAAATCTCTTATCAGGGTGAAGGCTTTGTCATCAAGCGCGGCGGTGGTGATGCCGGGTTGCACGAATTCTTGCAAAGCATCTAATACGCTGGCTGCCTTCTGCCCGACACAGCGCATCGCTTCAAAATCTGCGGGCGTGTGAATCTTTATCGCACCTGTGCGAAAAATATCGGCATCCGCTTCGTGTGGCGTGGCGGTGGATAGAGCGGGGGTTTTAATATCAGTCATAGCCCCTCTTACCATAAGGCGAGGCATTATTTCAATGACAATAGCAAGGACACGCCATAAGATAGCGTATGCGTAATCCACCACCAACCCCTATAGCAAGCGTCATTTTAATCGGTGATGAGATATTGTCGGGGCGCACCCAAGATAAAAACCTAGCCCATATCGCCAGTGTATTGGCAGAAGTGGGTATCGCTATTGGCGAGGCACGGATTATTCCCGATATAAAAGAAGTCATTATCTCTGTGGTTAATGATATGCGCCAGCGTTATGATTATGTATTCACAACAGGCGGCATTGGTCCCACCCATGATGACATCACGGCAGAATGTATGGCAACGGCTTTTGGTGTGGCGTTAGAGGTGCATCCGCTCGCGCAAGAAATGCTGCAAGACCATTACGATACACTCGGCACAGATTTTAACGAAGCCCGACAACGTATGGCACGAATACCGCAAGGGGCGGCTCTTATTGATAATCCTGTTAGTCGGGCGCCGGGTTTTGCCATAGAAAATGTTTATGTGATGGCAGGGATACCCCGCATTATGCAAGCGATGATGGAAGGGGTTCTGCCAACGTTAAAAGGAGGGGAGGCGATTTGTTCTTGCACGATAACCGCCCTTGTTCCCGAAGGCACTATCGCTGCAAAAATGCACGAAATGCAAACGGCTTATGCGCAATTGAACATCGGGCTATATCCATTCTATGGTGCGGAAGGGGCAGGGGTCAGCGTCGTCGCACGAGGGCGCGACCAAGCGGCACTCACCAAAATAGAAACCGAGATATTGGAGTATTTTGAAGACATTGAGGCTAGTTTGACTTCCAAAC
>JAAOIL010000118.1 GCA_015163825.1 Alphaproteobacteria bacterium
AGTATAAGGGGTCAGCCATTCTTGAAACCCAAATCGTGATTGAAATGTCATTTGCAATTCCCCGTCTTGCATATTTAGGGCTTCGCGCAATAGCCGTGTGGTTTTCGCACATTGGCAATGATAGGGATCGCCTTGTAGAAAATAAGATTTTGGCAAGCCATGATAAGAGGCAATAATCGAATCTGGTTGCCACTCTAATGTGCCAAGATGTGTGCGCACACTAGCGGCGAGGGCATCTATATAAGCGGGTGTGTCGTGCCATGTGTCAATGGTGCGCAAAGCAGGTTGCCAACGCATCGTTTTTAGAACACGAAACACTTCATCATATACACTGGCGGTGGTTGTCGCGCTATATTGGGGATAAAGTGCCATCACCGCAATGCGGGTGCAGCCTTGTTGTTTTAATGTGTGTAGTTTTTCGCTGATAGAAGGTGTGCCATAGCGCATCGCCCATTCAACACAGACATTATCTAATTGGGCACCTACGGCTTCGGCTTGGCGGTGGGTGTAATGGCGCAAAGGGCTTTCATTTTTTTCCATATCCCATATTTTTTGATAAGCGGCAGCCGATTTACGAGGGCGTATATTCAAAATAATGCCGCGTAATATGCTCTGCCAAAGAAGGCGCCCCAAAAGAAAGCCTTGCAGTTCAATCACGCGTGCATCGCTTAAAAATTCTTTTAAGTAGGCGCGCACGGCTTTAGGCGTGGGGGCGCTCGGTGTGCCGAGATTGACAAGCAACAGACCTGTTTTGCCTGTGGCGATTGTTGGGTGACCAGAGGGCGCAGAAGGAACAGAGTGATTATCCACCTGCTTGCTGTCCTTCACTGGCCGCCATATCGGGCAGAGTGCGTGTGATATTGAGGTGCGTCCATGTTTCTTCAAGGGCTGCTACGAGCGCATTTGTCATTTCCTCATCATGGAGGGGCGAGGGCGTTATGCGCAAACGTTCTGTGCCGCGTGGCACGGTGGGATAGTTTATCGGCTGGATATAGATATGGTGTTTGGTAAGCAATCTATCAGAGGCGGCTTTGCAAGCACTAGCATCGCCGACCATAAGCGGCACGATATGCGTGTCGGTTATCAAGACGGGTAGATTGGCGGCGCGTAATTTTTCTTTTAAATCATTGGCGCGGGCTTGGTGTTGCGAGCGCAGCTGATGATTGGCGCGCACTTGGCGGACACTTTCAAGTGCGCCTGCCACAATAGCGGGTGGTAGCGAGGTGGTGAAGATAAAGCCCGCCCCAAAGGAACGCACGGCATCAACCAGATTGCGTTTGCCTGTGATATAGCCGCCCATCATACCAAAGGCTTTGGCGAGTGTGCCTTCAATGATATCCACTTGTTGCATAAGATTATCTCTGTCGGCTATGCCGCCCCCGCCTTCGCCATACATACCGACCGCATGGACTTCATCAAGATAGGTCATGGCGTCATATTTTTTAGCCAGAGCACAAATCTCAGCGATGGGGGCGATGTCGCCGTCCATTGAATAGATGCTTTCAAAGGCGATGAGTTTTGGGCGAGTGGTATCGCATTCGCTCAATAATTGTTCCAGATGGGCGATGTCATTGTGGCGCCAGATAAGTTTTGTAGCGCCGCCATGTTTTATGCCTTCTATCATAGAGGCGTGATTAAGCGCATCGGATAAAATCAAGCAATCGGGTAAGAGGCGGCTTAATGTTGAGAGCGTTGTCTCGTTTGAGATATAACCAGAGGTGAATAGCAAGGCGGCTTCTTTTTTATGGAGGTTGCTTAACTCTTCCTCTAAGGCGACGATGAGGTGATGTGTGCCTGATATATTGCGTGTGCCACCAGCGCCTGTGCCCATTTCGTCTATGGCATTGTGCATGGCGGCCATAACATCTTGATTCTGCCCCATGCCCAGATAATCATTAGAGCACCAAACGATAATCTCTTGCGATGTGTCGCCTGAATAGTTAATGGCACGCGGGAACTGCCCCGCCTTGCGCGCCAAAGATGTGAAAACACGATAGCGTCCCTCTTCATGTAAAGAGTGCAAGGCATCGTCTAAATACGCATCATAATCTACGGACATAATATCTCTCCCCTATCGCCCTATTGTGAAGGGGGGGTATCTTTGCGAACAAAAGTCACTGAATAATATTCCTCGCCGTCAAGCAATGGCTGGGGTTCGCTCTCCCCCTCCAGCAACATATAGACGCGAGGCGCAATCTGCCCCTCCATACGATAGCCACGCGCCGACATATTACGGCGATGAAACTCCATCGCGGCGGGCGTAAAATCCTTTGCCAAAACGGTGATGCGTTCTGGTATATCGTCATCTTTGCTCATAATCCTACCCTTTCTGTGGCACTAGCATAGAGCAAACGCCTATCAAAATAAACCGCCAATTATAGGCGGAAAATAAAAGCGGATAAGACTAATAACCGCCCAAATCCGCATAGCGGGCTTCGTGATAACGCGTATCGCCAAATATCTGGGCTTGCACCCGTGCGCGTTTCATATAAAGCCCGACATCATATTCGTCCGTCATACCGACACCGCCATGCATTTGCACACCCTCATTAGTGATAAGGCGCGCGGCTTGCGTAACCCTTGCTTTGGCAAGGCTGGTAGATTGCGCCGCATCATTGCGACGCTCGCTCAATGCTGAAAGCGCATTGAGAACAACCGAACGGCAAATCTCTATTTCGCAAAACATATCTGCCGCCCGATGTTGCAAGGCTTGGAACGACCCTATATGCGCCCCGAATTGTTTGCGCTCTTTAAGATAAGTCAACGTGGTATCAAAAACCACCTCAATACCACCCAGCATTTCTGCTGCCATACAAGCCCGTGCCATATCCAACACATTATCTAGTGTGGAAAAACCATCATCAAGGGAACCCACTATATCGTCCGCCGCCACCGCTACTTTATCAAAGGTGATATTGGCAGCATTGCGACTATCCACCATAGACGTGCGTGTGATGGTTAGCCCCTTTGTATCGGCATCAACAATAAAAAGTGTGATGCCGTTTTGCTGCCCGCTCTCGCCAGATGTGCGGGCGGCGACAATAATTTTATCGGCGATGTGTCCGTCCATAACAAAACGCTTTTCACCACTTAAGGTATAACCCGCGCCAGATTTTTTGGCATCTAGCGCCACTTGGGCGGGAGCGTGATGGGCAGTCTCTTCTAGGGCTAGCGCGGTCAATGTTTCACCGTTGGCGATTTTTGGTAATAAAGATTGCTTTTGTGCGGGGGAACCTGCCGCCCCGATAAGCCCTGCGCCCAGCACGGCTGTAGAAAATAGAGGTGTGGCGGCTAATGTGCGCCCCGCTTCTTGGCAGACAATTCCCATCTCTTGTGCGCCACA
>JAAOIL010000119.1 GCA_015163825.1 Alphaproteobacteria bacterium
GTGCCAAGAATATCCTCGTCCTCGCACAAACAATAAGTGCGTGGCACAGGAAATTCAACCTTGCCCAAAGCCGTTAGCACCTTATATTCCCTATCCACCGCATGGGCAGACGGCAATAATTTGCCGGGTGGTTTGCGCCGCAAAACATAATTATGGGTCGGCGTCGCCAATTGATAAGTCGGGTTGGATTGCCCCCCCTTGAACTGGCGCACCACTAGGGGCCCGGCAAAACCCTCTACATGGGCGGCGGCATAAGCCTCTAACTTTGCCTCATCAAATTTATGCGAAGCGGCAACATCTTTTGTGCCACCAAATTTTTCTACACCTTCATCTAGCATTTTAGCGTCTCCTACCCAGTTCTTTTGCGCCTATATCATTGCGATAAAAGCCATCTGCCCAGTTAATCTTTTTCGCCGCCGCATAAGCCGCATCGCGAGCAACACGAATATCCTCGCCTCGTGCCGTGATATTCAATACACGACCACCATTGGCAATTAAATCCCCCGCCGCATCACGCGCCGTGCCCGCATGGAAGATAACCACATTTTCATCGCCACCGCTAGCATCTTGCGGGATATGAATAGGCGTCCCCTTTTTATAATCAGCAGGATAGCCTTTTGCCGCCATCACCAATGTCAGGGCGGGCTCTCCATGCCATTCGCACACCATATCTTGTAAGCCGCCTATAGCACAGCCTAATAAAAGGGGAACAATATCACTCTTCATACGCAGCATAAGCACTTGGCATTCGGGATCGCCGAAGCGACAATTATATTCTATCAATTTTATTCCATCAGGGGTCAGCATCAATCCCGCATAAAGCACACCACGATAAGGAACACCGCGCGCCGCCATTGTTTTTAGGGTCGGGTTAATAATGCGCGCCATAATCTCTTGCGTTAAAGTGGGTGTGATAATCGTGGCGGGGGAATAGGCGCCCATACCACCAGTATTCGCGCCCGTATCGCCATCGCCAACGCGTTTGTGATCTTGCGCACTGGCAAGTGGCATTGCGTAAGTGCCATCACAAAGCACAAAGAAACTTGCCTCTTCCCCTTCCATAAATTCTTCTATGACGATTTCTGCGCCGGCAGCACCGAAAGCCCCGCCAAACATATCATCAATTGCAGAGTGTGCGGCTGTGGCTGTCTCGGCGATGACGACACCCTTACCAGCCGCTAGACCATCAGCCTTGATAACAATCGGACAAGTTTGTGTGGCGATATAATCATGGGCGGCATTGGCATTTGTGAAATGAGCATAAGCGGCAGTGGGGATAGAGGCGGCATCACAGACTTCTTTCGTATAGGCTTTAGAGCCTTCTAAGCGGGCGGCTTCTTTCGAGCACCCAAAGGTCGGGATGGCGGCTGCCGTTAAGGCATCTGCCAGCCCTGCTACGAGGGGGGCTTCGGGACCTATGACAACGAGACCTATTTTATGAGACTGACAAAAGGCGATAACCGCTTCGGGGTTTGTGTGGTCTAGGGGGGTGCATACGACATTATCTGCTAAGCCACCATTGCTACCACCCAGAGGGGGGGCGCAGTATAGTCGCCCGCATAGGGGGCTTTGGGCAATCTTCCAGACGAGCGCGTGTTCTCGTCCGCCACTGCCTAGAACCAATATATTATATGTCGTGCTCACATTTCCTCCCCTTATATTCGTTCTATAATAGTGGTATAGTGTCATCTATGGAAGAGACAAAAGACGAGTTGCCCACATATTCGGTCAGCGAGATTTCGGGGGCGGTGCGCGGACATATAGAGGCGCAGTTTGGGCGTGTTAGGGTGCGAGGCGAACTGGGCAGGGTCGCGCGACCGCAATCGGGGCATATTTATTTTGATATTAAAGATGAGAAGGCGGTGCTTTCGGCGATTGCGTGGCGTAATGCGGTGCATGGCTTACAGGTGCAGCCAGAGCAAGGATTAGAGGTTATCATCACGGGTCGCCTGACGACTTTTGAGGGTCAATCTCGCTATCAGATTATTGTTGAGACATTGGAGCTGGCAGGGGTGGGGGCGTTAATGGCATTGCTGGAGGAGCGACGCCAGAAACTAACTGATGAGGGTTTATTTGCCCCTGAACATAAGCAGGAATTGCCTTTTTTACCAGAAACGATAGGTGTGGTGACCAGTCCTTCGGGGGCGGTGATACGCGATATTATTCATCGCTTGTCGGATAGGTTTCCGCGCCGTGTTTTGGTGTGGGGTGTGAAGGTGCAGGGCGAAGGTTGTGCGGCGGAGGTTGCCGCCGCCATTCGTGGATTTAATGCGATGGCATCTCCCCCTGATTTATTGATAGTGGCACGAGGCGGTGGTTCGTTGGAGGATTTATGGGGTTTCAATGAGGAAGAGGTGGTGCGCGCGGTGGCGGCTTCTGACATACCGCTTATTTCTGCGATTGGGCACGAGACGGATACGACTCTTATTGATTTCGCGGCTGATGTTCGCGCCCCGACCCCGACAGCGGCGGCGGAATTGGCTGTGCCTGTGCGTGCCGAATTACAAGCCACACTTGCGGATATAAAGGCACGAAAATTGCGAAGTCTGACACGCATTATTCAAGGGGCGAAACAAGTGCTTGATGCGGCGGCACGGCATTTGCGCCGCCCTGATGATGTGCTGGCATATCCCCGCCAAGCCTTTGATGCGCTGGCATTGCGGCATCCCAAAGCATTGGCGGCACGGGTGAAAGATTTTGATATTATGCGCCAGCGCATGAGTGCAAGATTTAACCCCCGCATAATAGCAAAC
>JAAOIL010000120.1 GCA_015163825.1 Alphaproteobacteria bacterium
GCCGCTATCATGCACAGATTCAATCTCTAACTTGACCGATGATTTTAAGGATTTCGCCGCCACCACTTTTTGCCCAAGACGGAAATTGATACCTTGTTTCGCTAAAATGCGTTGGAAGGCTTTGGCAATATCACTATCAAGCCCGGGTGCTATGCGGTCTAGATATTCAATGACGCTGACTTGCGCCCCCAGCCTTTGCCAGACCGAGCCCAATTCCAGCCCGATAATACCCGCCCCAACAATCACCAAATGTTTCGGCACTTCATCAAATTCTAACGCCCCTGTGGAAGAGACGATATTATCTTCATCAATCGCCACACCCTTGAGGGGGGCTATTTCAGAGCCTGTAGCGATAACAATATGTTTTGCGGTTAAAGGACGGGGTGGGTTTGCGCAATTAAGAGGCGTGACCTCAATCTGGGTCGGGGAAAGAAGGCGGGCAACACCGACAATCTCTTCTATATTATTTTTTTTGAATAGATATTGCACCCCTTGCACATTAGCCTCTACGCCGATTTTTTTGTAATCTTGCAGACGCCCAATATCTACTTTTATAGCGCCCGCACTGATACCCATAGATTGCCCGCCACGCATTGTTTGCGCCAAATGCGAAGCGTGTAAAAGGGCTTTTGAGGGAATACAACCAACATTTAAGCAAGTGCCGCCCGGCACACCACGCTTATCTATACACGCCACCTTAAACCCCAATTGCGCGGCGCGAATGGCACAGACATAACCGCCCGGCCCCGCCCCAATCACAATCATATCAAAATCATCTGCCATATTATATGTCTAGCAAAAGCCGCTCTGGGGCTTCAAGACTTTCTTTGACACGCACCAGAAATGTCACCGCCTCTTTACCATCAACAATGCGGTGGTCATAAGATAGTGCCAAATACATCATCGGGCGCCCCACGATTTCACCATTGATTACCACAGCACGGGTTTGGATTTTGTGCATACCCAAAATACCAGATTGCGGCATATTCAATATCGGGGTCGACATGAGCGAGCCATAGACACCGCCATTAGATATCGTGAATGTGCCGCCTTGTAAATCATCAAGCGTTAGCGCCCCCTCGCGCGCCTTTGCCCCCAATGCTGCCACCGCACTTTCTATACCCGCCAGATTAAGATTTTGCACATCACGCACCACAGGCACAACCAAACCCTTATCTGTGCCAACCGCAATACCCATATGGACATAATGTTTATAGATGATTTCATCGCCATCAATCTCGGCATTGACGGCGGGGACATCTTGTAATGCCGCCACACAAGCACGGGCGAAAAATCCCATAAAGCCAAGTTTGACACCAAACTTTTGCAAAAATAAATCCTTATATTCACGGCGTAAATCCATAAGCGCCGACATATCCACTTCGTTAAAAGTGGTTAATTGGGCGGCAATATCTTGTGATTCTTTCAAGCGTTTGGCGATGGTTTGGCGCAAGCGTGTCATTTTTACACGTTCCTCGCCACTATGCGTGGCTTTAAGTGTAAGGGGGGCTTCGCCGCCACTATGCGTGGGGGTAGAGGTTTGAGGGGGGGGGTTATTAAGCGCGCCGACAACATCTGTTTTGGTGATACGCCCCGCTTTGCCCGTGCCTTTTATATCTTGGGCGGACAATCCATGCTCTTCAATCATGCGTTTAGCAGACGGCATAACTTTATTAGAAGCTTCTGTTGGTGTTGAAGTGGGAGTGGGAGTGGGAGTTGGTGTTGATTCTTGTGGGGTTTCAGGCACAGAAGCAGTTGCACTCTCATCTATCGCCCCCAATAACGCCCCGATTTCTACCGTATCCCCTTCTTGCGCGACAATCTTTGTTAGCACCCCCGCCACTTGCGCTGGCACTTCCACACTGACTTTATCTGTCTCTAATTCGCATAAAGGTTCGTCAAGCGCCACCGCCTGACCGACTTGTTTATACCATTGGGCAATGGTCGCTTCTGTAACCGA
>JAAOIL010000121.1 GCA_015163825.1 Alphaproteobacteria bacterium
GATGCGGCTTATGCGGCGGCGAAAAAGATTAACTGGGCAGATGGCTTTTATCGCAATGATATAGGCGCAAAAGAACTGGGTAGGAGACGCTAAAATGCTAGATGAAGGTGTAGAAAAATTTGGTGGCACGAAAGATGTTGCCGCTTCGCATAAATTTGATGAGGCAAAGTTAGAGGCTTATGCCGCCGCCCATGTAGAGGGTTTTGCCGGGCCCCTAGAGGTGCGCCAGTTCAAGGGGGGGCAATCCAACCCGACTTATCAATTGGCGACGCCGACCCATAATTATGTTTTGCGGCGCAAGCCACCCGGCAAATTATTGCCGTCTGCCCATGCGGTGGATAGGGAATATAAGGTGCTAACGGCTTTGGGCAAGGTTGAATTTCCTGTGCCACGCACTTATTGTTTGTGCGAGGACGAGGATATTCTTGGCACACCATTTTACATTATGGATATGGTAGAGGGGCGTATATTGTGGGATCCGCGCTTGCCCGACCTTGCTGGTGATGAACGCCGTGCGATATTTGATGCCAAGATAGCAACATTGGCGCAGTTACATAAAGTAGATTATAGCGCCATTGGCTTGAGCGATTTTGGCAAGCCCGGCAATTATTTCGCGCGACAAATATCGCGTTGGACGAAGCAATATCAGGCGTCTGAAACCCAACATATAGACACGATGAACAGGCTGATAGAATGGTTGCCACATAACATCCCCGATGATGATACCACTTCCATTGTGCATGGCGATTATCGTTTGGATAATATGATATTGCACCCACGCGAGCCAAAAGTGCTGGCGGTTTTGGATTGGGAATTATCAACATTGGGGCATCCTTTGGGGGATTTCACTTATCATCTTATGCAGTGGTATTTGCCGTCTGATGGGGCGAATACGAATACCCTTGATGGGGCGGATTTTGCCGCACTTAACATCCCCACCGCAGAGGAATATATACGGGCTTATTGCGAACACACTGAACGCGACACCATTGAGAATATGGATTACTACATTGCTTATAATATGTTCCGTTTGGCGGGGATTTTACAAGGCATTGTCGGGCGGGTGCGTGATGGCACCGCCTCTAATGCGCATGCGGCACAAATGGAATCGCGGGTGCAACCTTTATCGGATACAGGCTGGCATTATGCACAAAAAGCCGGAGCGATGTAGCGACTATATAGAGACGATTTAGCGACGATTTAGAGACTATTTCGTTTCATAAAATAGCAAACGTGTGTCGCTATAGATGCGTTCATCACGCAAAATATAAGCGGGTAAAATTGGTATGGGGGTGCGCTTGTCATCTTCCAGCACAACCATGGACCCCGCCTCTAGCCAGCCGCCCTTAACAAGCCCCTGCAAGGCGGCAGCCCCGATATTTTTACCATAGGGTGGGTCTATCAAAGCCAAAGTAAAAGGCGCGATAGTGTTTGGTTTTTTGCTTAATGTCGCCGCATCACGGCGCATAATCTGGGTGGCATTTTCTAAGGCGAGGGTCGCTATATTGTGGCTTATAACCGCACAAGCCGCTTTGCTTTGCTCTATAAAAAGACAAAAAGCACCTGCCGCCACATCAGATCGCGATAAACATTCCAGCCCCAAAGCCCCTGTGCCAGCGCATATATCTATGGCGCGGGTATCGGCTTGTATCGCCGCTGCCGATTCCAAAATAGAGAATAAGGCTTCGCGGGTGCGTGTTGCCGTGGGGCGTGTCTTTGCGCCCTTGACGCTTGTCATCGCCATGCCACGATAGGTGCCGCCAATAATCTTGACCGCCATATTAAATATCTTGTTTGATTTGTTGGCGCAGAATATGAGACGGCACTTCTGCCACACTACCAGACGGCAAATGCCCTAGCTGAAAAGGTCCAAACGAAATACGGATGAGGCGATTCACTTTTAACCCCATATGCAATAGCACTTTTTTAATCTCACGATTTTTGCCTTCTCGTATCCCCATTGCCAGCCAAACATTATCGCCTTGTTTTCTTTCTAATGTGGCATCAATACCACGATAGGCAATGCCATCTATGGTGATGCCATTTTTCAAATCTGCCAGTTCTTTTTCGCTGATACGACCAAAGGCTCTTACCCGATAACGCCGCACCCAGCCTGTGCTTGGTAGTTCTAAATGGCGTTGCACATCACCATCATTGGTTAGCAATAATAGACCTTCCGTATTTATATCCAGCCGCCCGACCGAGTGATAATTGCGCAAATTCTCTGGCAGAGCCTCAAACACGGTCGGTCGTTCTTGCGGGTCTTTACGGCTGACGAGCAAGCCTGCTGGCTTATGGTATCGCCATAATTGCACTTTTTGTTTCTCTGGCAGAGGCTTGCCATCTATGGTGACAAAATCCTGCGCCCCGACATTATAGGCGGGGGTGGCGAGCAATCGTCCATTGATATGAACCCGCCCTGCTTCTATCCATTTTTCTGCTTCACGGCGCGAACATAATCCGGCACGAGCAATCGTTTTTGCTATTCTCTCCATGCCCGCCCTATAGCATATTTTGACGGAAGAATGTAATATACTGCTCTTATGGATTATATGCAGATAGCCTTAGACGAAGCCGCCCGTGCCGCAGATGCTGATGAAGTGCCTGTCGGGGCGGTGGTCGTTGATAGAGTCGGGCAGATATTGGCGCGGGCGCATAATCTGACACGGCATCTGGCAGACCCGACCGCCCATGCGGAGATTTTGGCATTGCGTCAGGCAGCAAAGCATATTGGCAATGCCCGCCTTAGCGATTGCGACCTTTATGTCACGCTAGAGCCATGTGCGATGTGTGCGGGGGCGATAATGCACGCTCGTATCAGGCGGCTTTATTATGGGGCGCCCGATGAAAAAGCGGGGGCTGTTAGTCATAATGCCCGCCTTTTTAACCAGCCTACCAGCCTTCACCGCCCCGATGTTTATGAGGGGATGGCGGGGCAGGCGTCTGCGACTTTATTGCGGGATTTTTTTGCAAAAAAACGCTAGCCTAAAGCAATAGTTTTCTGCTTTACTAGCCCTTCATTAATGGAGGACGAAATAATGATATTTGAACATAACGACAAAACGAAAGAATTAGTTGCCCGCCTAGAGGCATTTATGGATAAGTATATTTATCCCAATGAAATTACTTACGCCCAACAAATGGAAGCATTTGGTGCTAATCGTTGGCAAGTACCCGCCATATTAGATGAGTTAAAAGAAAAGGCGCGTGCCGAAGGGTTGTGGAATTTATTCCTACCCGATAGCGAACGCGGCGGCGGGTTAAGCAATGTTGAATATGGCACATTATGCGAGATTATGGGTCGTGTTGGTTGGTCATCGGAAGTGTTCAACTGCTCTGCGCCTGACACAGGCAATATGGAAGTGCTGGAACGTTATGGTAATGACCAACATAAAAAAGAATATCTGGCGCCCTTATTGGCGGGGGAAATTCGCTCGGCATTTTTAATGACCGAACCTGCCGTTGCCTCATCTGATGCGACAAACATTGAAACCCGCATAGAGCGTGATGGCGATGATTATGTGATTAACGGACGCAAATGGTGGTCATCAGGCGTGGGCGACCCACGTTGTAAAGTCGCGATTGTTATGGGTAAAACGAACCCCGAAGCACCGCGCCACCAACAACAAAGCCAAGTGCTTGTGCCGCTAAACACAAAAGGCGTAAAGGTTGTGCGTATGTTGCCCGTATTTGGTTTTGATGATGCCCCACACGGACACGCTGAAGTCCTCTTAAAAGATGTGCGTGTGCCAGCCGACAATCTTTTGCTGGGTGAAGGGCGTGGTTTTGAGATTGCGCAAGGGCGGCTTGGACCTGGGCGTATTCACCATTGCATGCGCACGATTGGTGTTGCTGAACGCGCGCTAGAGAAAATGTGTGCACGGCTTCTCACGCGTGTCGCTTTTGGCAAGCCCATAGCGGAGCAAAGCATTTGGGAGCAACGCATAGCCGAAGCCCGCACCAATATAGAGATGAGCCGTCTGCTGACCTTGAAAGCCGCTTATATGATGGATACGGTCGGCAATAAAGTTGCCCGCAGTGAGATTGCCCAAATCAAAGTGGCAGGACCGCGCATTGCCTTACAAATCATTGATGATGCTATCCAAGCGCATGGCGCAGGGGGTGTGACCACAGATTTTGGTTTGGCAAAAGCCTATGCGGGTATTCGTACATTACGCATTGCGGACGGCCCTGATGAAGTGCATAACCGCACCATCGCACGGCTAGAATTTCGCAAATATGCAGACCTCTCGCAAGGCGATGATAAAACGCTAGACGTGCCACGCAGTTAAGCCGTCTTATACTATTTAATACTAGAGCCTCCACCCTTATCGGGTGGGGGTTCTTTTAATTAGCGCCTCTTTAATTAACGACGACCAAAAAGGCGTTCAATGTCGTGGCGTTTTAGTTCCACATAGGTCGGGCGACCATGATTGCACTGCCCCGAATGCGGTGTCGCTTCCATATCACGCAAAAGCGCATTCATCTCATCACTATTCAGCCGTCTGCCTGCCCGCACCGAGCCATGACAGGCAAGTGTGCCGCATATTTCTTCCAATTGCTCCTTCAGTGCCATATCAGAACCCAACTCACGGATTTCATCTGCCATATCTTGCACAAGATTGGGAATGCTGGCGTTCTTTAGCATTGCCGGCACTTCACGCACCAATAATGCCGCACGACCACCATTTGTGGTATCGCTACCAAATCCTTCGACAATAAATCCTAACTCTGCCAGTTCTGCCTCGCGCGATAATAGACGTGTGCAATCTTCTTGCGAGAGCTCAACAATTTCGGGCACAAGCAATATCTGACGGGCTATGCCACTGGCTGCCAATGCCTCTTTCATGCGCTCATAAACCAGACGCTCATGGGCGGCGTGTTGGTCTACAATAACAATGCCGTCATGGGTTTGTGCGACAATATAAGTCTCGTGCAATTGCACCCTTGCTAGACCAAGCGGTAAATCATTGGGTGGGGGGGTGTTATCAATCGCGGGCGCCCCACTAAGCCATGCCATTTCACTAGCGTCCTTATCATCCATTAAAGAACGAGCATCTTCTGCCAGATTATAAGCACCCCCTTCACTACCTGTGTCTGTTGGGGCTTGGAAGGCTTGGGCGCGTTCATAAAGTGCCCGATTAGAGGGAGTCTCCCCTATCTTGGGGGGAGCATTGGGTGATGTATGGGGGCGAAAAGATGACATCATATTATCTGCCACGCTGGTGGAAGCGCGATGCCCCGCTTCGCCCAAAGCGGCACGCAAAGCCCCGACCATCATAGAGCGCACCCCTGCCGCATCACGAAAGCGCACTTCTGTTTTTGCTGGATGCACATTCACATCTAGGGCATCGGGGGGTATATCAAGAAACAATGCCACCGCCGGATGACGATTGCTCGCCAGAAAATCTTGATAGGCACCGCGTATCGCGCCATTTAATAATCTATCACGCACCGGGCGACCATTAACCACCAGATATTGCTTTTGTGAGGTGGCGTGATTAAAAGTCGGCAATGCCGCAAATCCATAAAGGCGCACCCCATCGCGTTCTACATTGACCGCTAGAGCATTCTCGCCAAACTTGCCGCCCATAATCGCTGTTAGGCGCGCCAGTTGTGCGCCCTCACCGCTTGTCGGGGGATAAGCAAAAGCGCGTCTGCCACCGCCTGACATCAAACTAAAACCGACTGTCGGGTGTGCCATCGCCAAGCGTTTTAAGATGTCGCTGACCGCCATTGTTTCGGCACGATCTGATTTTAGAAATTTCAAGCGCGCGGGGGTCGCATAAAATAAATCACGCACTTCTACACGGGTGCCGTCTATGCCAGCGGCGGCGGTGATGTTTGCAACACGCCCGCCTTCTACCTTTATTTGCAAAGCGTGGTCGCTTGTGTTGGTGCGGCTCGTGATACATAGCCGCGCCACAGCCCCAATAGAGGGCAAGGCTTCACCACGAAACCCCAATGTGCGGATTTGAAATAATTTATCGCCCTTATCACCCTCTGGTAGTTTTGATGTCGCATGACGCTCTATAGATAAAGCGAGATTTGCTTCGTCCATACCATGTCCGTCATCTTCTACAATGATGAGTTCCTTACCGCCGCTATGTAAGTGCACATTGATTTTTTTAGCCCCCGCATCTATGGCATTTTCCACGAGTTCCTTGACGACACTGGCGGGGCGTTCCACAACCTCGCCCGCCGCGATGCGGTTTATCGTGCGCTCAGATAATCTTCTTATGGTGCTGTTCATAATGTCTCCAATATCTGGCGGGTGCGTATTTTAACATCATCAACGGCTGGTTGGTCAAATGGATTTATACCCAGCACATCACCGACCAATATCGTCTCTAGCATAAAGTGCATAAAAAGACCGCCCAATGTGGCATCATTGAGGGTGGCAAGGCGTATCACCCGAACGGGACGAGCAGAGTTCGTCAGGGTTTGCGCCATTGCCTGTGCCGAAGCCGCATGCAACCGCCCATAATCGCCTTTTATCGGGGCGGTTATGAGGGTGTAAAATTTATCATCCGCCCCCGCACTATAGAGTTGCAATTGGCTATGTTGGTCGGCAGGACCAAGCGCATTCACGGGCAATATGGCTTGCCCTTGCTTGCCTAGACTTTCTGCCCAAAGTTGGCGATACCAAAAAGTGAAACGTTCTAGTTTTGCGGTGTAAGGCATCAAAACCGATATGGCACGCCCTGCCTGATTATGCGCGATTTGTAAGGCTGCCCCGCCTTGCGGCGCACTCTTTTCCTGCGTCAGAAAATCGTCAAGCACAGATGCCGCCCCATATTTTAGTGCCAGCGCATCGCCCCCTGCCAATAAACATGGCAATAAACCAACATTGCTTATGACCGAATAACGCCCACCAATATCAGCCTCGTGATCCCAGACGGGGATATTATGTGTCGCCGCCAATATCCGTAAGGGGTTATCGCCCCTATCGCTAATAATAAGGGCGACCTCTGCCGCTTTGATAGGGGCGGATTCCAATGCCGATAACAGCATTTGTGTTTGCATCAATGTCTCTATCGTTGTGCCCGATTTAGAAATAATCAAAAACCGCATATCTTTTAAGCTAGCAGAAAATAAAGCCTCAATCTCATCGCCATCTAATGTTTCCGTGAATATCAAATGCGGCTTTTGCGATTGTAAGGCGGAAAGAGGCGAGAGGTGTCCGTGTAGTTGCGCCAAGACTTGCCCGCCTAAACTAGCCCCGCCCATACCGATAATCACAATATGTTTTGCTGCCCCCCGCCAGTTTGCGGCGAGGCTTTGCATGGGGGCGAGGTCATCATCTCTCGTTATCGCTTCAAATAGAGGCAGAGGTTGCGCCTGATAATGCTGTCGCCTTTTTTCCAACGCCGCATAGAGAGCGGGTGTCGCCTCCAAATCAGAGGTGGTTTCAATGTCTATACCGAGTAAGGGCGAATCATCACGCATAAAATTGAGTGTAGAGCCTTCTGCGACATATTTCCAGTTTGCCTTTATGGGGGAATGGGTCATATAAGAGACTTATGAACACACAAGATAAATTGGCGCAGTTCTGCCTTATACTGGCGGCTGTGGCGGGATTGGTAGTGGCGCTAGGGCTGGGACAATTATTTACGCCCCCCCTACAAGAGGCGGGGGCGATTGCCTTTGTCAATGATAGCCGTATAGAGCGCAGTGAGTATGGCGTTGCTTATCAGGCTTTGCTGGCGGATAAGAGTAAAATCCCGACCTCTGGTGATAAGCGTCTGGCACTAGACCGCTTGCTGGAGGAGGAATTGCTTGTCCAACGCGGGCTAGAGATAGGCTTGGTGGATAGCGATACCAGCGTCCGCAAAGCCATAGCGGCGGCGGTGATAGAATTCGTGCTTGTGCAAAACAAGCAAGATGTGCCAAGCGAGAATGAGTTGCGCGACTTTTATAATATTCACAAAGCCCGCTTTGCCCCTGCCGACCGCTTACAAATAGCACGGATATTTATTCGCAATAATGATGATGCCACCACCAGAATAGGTATTATACGCCAAGCATTACAGGCGGGGACAAATTTTATTGAAGTGCAAAAAATGGGTGATGAGATTTTACCGCCTTTGCCGCGTGTCTTATTACCACGCCAAAAAATGTATGATTATATTGGTCCCGCCCTTACCGATACGGCTTTGCGTATGCAAGCGGGTGAAATATCCGATGCTTTATTTGATGGCAATGGTTGGCATTTTTTATATGTCGTAGATGTGCAAGGCGGCACTGCCCCTGCCTTTGCTGATATACGCGCGCAAATAATCACTGCCCTTATACGCCACCGAGACGACCAAGCCTTGCGTGATTATTTAGATTGGTTACGCACGAGGGCTGATATTGTGCTGGCGCCAGATGCGCCGCAATAAGGGGCGACTATAAATGATGCGTCTCTTATTTTTTGTTGTTTTATCGGCGATTCTTGTGACGGGGGTGGCGGGCAAAGCCGATGCCCATAGCAAAAGCCTTAGTTTTTCGGATTGGCTATGGCAAGGGGCACATCTCAAATTATCGTTTAGTGTGCCACAGCGCGATGTCACTTTATTGCCGTCAGTTTCTGCCAGAGGTCTTGCCCCTGCCCTTGCCACGCATTTGAATAATGCCATAACGATTACGCAAGGTGAGATGATATGCACACGCCAAGCCAGTTTTACAGCGCACCCCGCCCATAGCGGTTATCTAACAATGCGCGCCCAGTTCATTTGCCCCAGTGCCACAGATGATATTCGCATTAGCAATCATGCTTTTTTTAATCACGCTCCTAGTCATGTGCATTTTGCTCATTTTCGCACCAGTGCTGACACAAAAAGAGGCGAAGAGATTTTATTCACAGCGACCGCGCGTAGTTTCACTTTAAGTCATAAAGGCGATAGCATAACTGCCGCTAATCGTGCCGTATTATCCACCTATTTATATTTGGGCATCACCCATATTATAAGCGGCATAGATCATATCGCTTTTTTATTATGCCTGTTATTATTGGCAACAAATATGCGCCAAACCATTTTTCTAATTACTGGTTTTACCTTTGGGCATAGTGTTACCCTCGCCCTTGCTGCTTTGGAAATCGCCCTGCCGAATAGTGCCGTGGTAGAAGCGATTATCGGCTTTACCATAGCCCTTGTGGCGGCTGAATCTATTTTGGCACGACAACACCTTATGAAAAAGGCGGGCGGCGTGGTCGCTTTAGCATTATTGATATTGGCGATTATCGGGGGCAATCTACCCCCGCAAGCATGGGCGGGGTTGATTATCTTTACGCTA
>JAAOIL010000122.1 GCA_015163825.1 Alphaproteobacteria bacterium
ATGCGCCGCAAGATATGCTTTATGCACGCCCACAAATTCCTCTTGCCATTCTTGCAAGGGCGCCTCCCAATCGCTATGCGCTTTCATATAAGATTTAGTGAGGATATTATTGCGGGGCAGACCCTTGCTATCAAGGAAGAAACCAACAAGGTAATGCCATGCGCTCCGCGTATCTTGCGCATCACTTTCAATATTTTCAATGCCGCCCAACCAATCTTGTAATTGCTGGGCGCGCACGAGATCTGTTTTTGCCGCAACATCTGCCAGCCAATGCAATACATCACGCCCTTGCTCTTTATGCGCCTTAGAAAAATCATTGATAATATCCTCAGGCTGAATAAGGGGGGCGCCGGTTTTTTCATCCAGTCTTATAGTGAGCGCCCTTGCTATTTTATTTAATGTTTTTGGCACAAAATCCCCCCGATGCGCCACAATATCGCGCACCAATAACATCATATCCTCCTGATTGAGTTCGCGGGTGATAAGCGCCAAAGCGTCTCTTAATTCTGGGGGGTTTAATTCTTGTGAAGCCCGTTTTTGTAAAGGCGCGTCATGCAAAAGCCGTAAAGCCAAGCGGGCTTGCACGACTTCTGTGGCGCTGGCATCAAGCAGTTCAAATTGCGGGGGCACCCCTGCTTCTAAGGGAAATCTTTTCAAAAGCGATTCACAAAAAGCGTGAATGGTTTGCACTTTTAACCCCCCTGGTGTTTCAAGGGCGCGGGCAAATAGCACCCGTGCTTTTGGCAATAAAGCGGCGTCAGGGGTAATCCCCAAACGTTCAAAAATGGCAGCGCTCAATTCCACATCAGAATATAACGCCCATTGCGACAATAATTGGAAGAGGCGATTTTTCATCTCAGCAGCGGCACTGCGTGTATAGGTTAGGCATAAAAGTTTTTCAGGCTCATTACCCGCCAACAAAAGCCGCACGAGGCGGGTGACCAGAATATGAGTTTTACCCGACCCGGCATTGGCTCTTACAAAAGCCGAACTTGTTGGCGCGGCAGCAATGAGGGAGGGGTCAGTCATTATCGCCTCTACTTTCACTTCTACCTTCGCTTTTGTTGTCAGCGTTATTTTTTATATCATTGCTGCCCCATTCGGCACGGCGAGCGAGGTGGTCGTAGCCATTTTCGTAAGGACTTGTATGTATCCGTGCATAATAGGCTTGCCCTTCTTGCGTATAAGCCGTCAGTAAATGGGTCGCCATTTCCACTGCCCCTGTCGCCAATGTCTCAATTTGTGCGCACTCTATCGGTTTTAGCTGAGCGGGTAAGCGGCCATCAATATGGATATATGATAGTTCCTCTATAGGCACAGTTATAGGCGTAGTGTCATGATGTGGCGTGTCATTATTGCCGAGAGCCGCAAAACCCCCCGCTTGTAATATCGCCGCCTGCAAACTCATCTGCACCGAGCGAAACGTCTTTATGGCGCGTGGATTAGGGGGCGCCCCGGTTTTATAATCAAACACAGAGAAATGATTTGCTCCTATTTTATCTATCCTATCTGCCGTAGCCGTAAGCGTGAATCCCCCTTTAACATTCTCAAGAGACATCGCTCCTTTTGTTTCTGTGAAACTTGTCTGAATAGTCGCGGCACGATTGAATTCAAAATCAGCGAGCCAATCGGCAATCGCTAAAAAGCGGGATTGCCAAAAATCTACTATTACGCCCCCTCCCGCAAACTCTGTCGCTTGGGTTTGCACATTTTCCATAAATAATTTGTGCAGAGCTTTTTTATCGCGGCGCATTTCAGGCGTGATTTTTTGAACAAATTCTTCTAATATCTTATGCACGAAACTACCGCGTTGTGCGGCAGATATGGGGGCTGCCACCGCATCCCATTCGGTGAGGCGTAAAATTTTACGGGCATAAATCGCATAAGGATTACTCAATAATGTCTCTATTTGGGTGACGGATAATTGTTTCGGGCGCGATGCCACAGGGGGTGTTGGCGCTGGTGGCTCTATTGTTTCAGATTGTGTTAGAGGCACATCAAGGTTTTGTGTCCATGATAGCAAACGCGCGCTATCGCCCGCCAATGCTTTGCGCTCTGCTTTGCCTCCTGCCGCATCGCCATAAAGTGCTCGCAAGCGCCGCAACCATCGCGCTTCCACCGTTGGGGTGCCATCAACTTTAGCGGCACGCGTTAATAAAACACGCGGCGCACAAGCCGCCGCCACAAAGTCATGGGCGGCTTGCCCTATGGCTTGTTCGGGCGGGTGCATA
>JAAOIL010000123.1 GCA_015163825.1 Alphaproteobacteria bacterium
AGGCACACCGAGCGGGTTCAACACAATATCTACCGAAGTGCCATCTGCCAAATGCGGCATATCCTCAACGGGTAGAATGCGACTAATCACACCCTTATTACCATGACGACCAGCCATTTTATCACCGGGTTGCAATTTGCGCTTAACGGCAACATAAACCTTAATCATTTTCATAACACCCGGTGGCAGTTCATCGCCGCGTTGTAGTTTATCAACCTTATCTTCAAAACGTGCTTCAAGGGCGGCGCGTGCTGCATCAAACTGCTTACGCATGGCTTCAACTTGTGTCATCGCTGTGTCGTTTTTCAAGGCAATGTTCCACCACTGCGAACGCGGCGAAGATTCCAATGTCGCTATCGTGATTTTATCATCACTTGACGACATCTTACCAAGCAAGAAGTCATTGAGGCGGCTATAGGTATTACGCTCTAATATAGAGAGTTCATCATCGCGGTCTTTCGCTAACACTTCTATTTCTTCACGCTCTATTGCTAAGGCGCGTTCGTCTTTTTCTATGCCGTGCCTGTTAAACACCCGCACCTCAACCACCGTGCCGCTTGTGCCGGGGGGTAGTTTCAAGGAAGTATCACGCACATCAGAGGCTTTTTCCCCGAATATAGCGCGTAAAAGTTTTTCTTCTGGTGTCATAGGTGTCTCGCCTTTTGGCGTGATTTTACCGACCAGAATATCGCCCGGATCAACTTCGGAGCCGATATAGACAATACCCGCTTCGTCCAGATTGCTTAACGCCTCTTCCCCGACATTGGGAATATCGCGTGTGATTTCTTCAGGTCCTAGTTTTGTGTCTCTTGCCATAATATCAAATTCTTCAATATGGATAGAGGTGAAAACATCATCGCGCACGACACGTTCTGATATGAGGATAGAATCCTCAAAGTTATAGCCTTGCCATGGCATAAAGGCGACCAAGACATTGCGCCCCAAAGCCAGTTCCCCTAGTTCCGTTGAAGGACCATCGGCGATAACATCGCCATGATTGATACGATCACCCACCCGCACTAGCGGGCGTTGATTGATACAAGTTGATTGATTGGAACGTTGGAATTTACGCAAATTGTAAATATCCACACCCGATTTAGACGCATCGGTTTCTTCTGTTGCACGGATAACAATACGTGTTGCATCTATCTGGTCAACAACACCTGTGCGTCGTGCCGCAATGGCGGAGCCACTATCACGCGCCACGGCATCTTCCATACCTGTGCCGACCAATGGTGCTTCTGCTTGCAGCAATGGCACGGCTTGGCGTTGCATATTAGACCCCATAAGGGCGCGGTTCGCGTCATCATTTTCAAGGAACGGAATAAGCGCCGCCGCCACCGATACAATCTGTTTCGGCGAGACATCAAGTAAATCCACATCCTCTGGTTTGACCAAATCAAAGTCGCCATTGATACGGCAATTGATAAGTTCTTCTTCTATTGTGCCGTCAGCGGCAAGTTTGATTGTTGCTTGTGCCACCCGAAACCGCGATTCTTCCATAGCGGAAAGATAAACCACTTCTTTGGTAACGCGTCCGTTTTCTACTTTGCGATAAGGGCTTTCAATGAAGCCATATTTATTGATACGCGCGAAAGTTGCCAGCGAATTAATCAGCCCGATATTTGGACCTTCGGGGGTTTCAATCGGGCAGATGCGTCCGTAATGGGTGTGATGCACATCACGCACTTCAAAGCCGGCGCGTTCGCGTGTTAGACCACCGGGTCCCAAAGCAGATAGGCGACGCTTATGGGTAATCTCTGATAGCGGATTGGTTTGATCCATAAATTGCGATAATTGCGATGAGGCAAAAAACTCACGCACAGCGGCGGCGACAGGTTTTGCGTTAATCAAATCTTGTGGCACGACTTTATCTATATCAACGGAGCTCATACGTTCTTTTATGAAACGTTCCATCCGTTGCAGACCTATGCGGAATTGATTTTCCATCAACTCCCCCACCGAGCGCACCCGACGATTGCCGAGATTATCAATATCATCAACTTCGCCTTTGCCGTCTCTTAAATCCACGAGGGTGCGGATAACACCCAAAATATCCTCACGGCGCAAGACACGCATATCATCATCACACTCTTGATTCAGGCGCACATTCATTTTAACACGCCCCACAGCAGATAAATCATAACGTTCTGAATCAAAGAATAGATTGTTGAACAAGCCTTCGGCGGCTTCTTGGGTTGGTGGCTCGCCTGGGCGCAAGACACGATAAATGTCTTCTAGGGCGGAGGCTTTATCCATAGACTTATCTACTTTTAAGGTGTTGCGAATAAAAGGACCGCGATTAACGGGGTCAATATCCAATGTATTGATGTCGGTGATGCCCATTTCCACTAGATTTTCTAGCAGTTCTTCGGTGATTTCATCGCCTGCTTCTGCATAGATTTCGCCTGTTTCAAAATTGACGATTTCATCGGCGAGGTAGCGGTCATAAAGTTCCCCGACATCAACGCGTAATTTTTTCAAGCCATCTTCGGCAAGTTTGCGTGCTTGGCGAGGCGTTATTTTCTCTCCCGCTTCCACGGCGACTTTACCTGTTTCGGCATTGATAAGATTGTAAAGCGGTTTGGTATTGCGACGACGTTCCGCATCATAAGGCGTAATCCATGTGTCTTTTTCTAGCGCATAAGGCACTTTGTCATAGAATATGCCAAGTATTTCGTCTGACGCATAATCTAGGGCGTGTAAAATAACGGTCGCTGGTAATTTGCGTTTGCGGTCTATGCGAACGTGTAAAATATCTTTGGCATCAAACTCAAAGTCTAGCCACGAACCACGATAGGGAATAACCCGCGCCGTGAATAATAATTTGCCCGATACATGGGTTTTGCCTTTATCGTGGTCAAAGAACACACCCGGCGAGCGGTGCATTTGCGATACCACCACGCGCTCTGTGCCATTGACAACAAAAGTGCCGTTTTCGGTCATCAAAGGTAAGTCGCCCATATAGACTTCTTGTTCTTTGACATCACGCACGGAACGAGATTCCGCTTCCTCATCAACATCAAAACTGATGAAACGCAAAGTTGCTTTCAGCGGTGCGGCAAATGTCATGCCGCGTTGCTGGCATTCTTCTACATCATATTTAGGTTTTTCGAATTCGTATGACACAAACTCCATACACGCCCGCCCTGCATAATCATCAATCGGGAACACCGATTGAAAAACAGATTGCAAGCCTTCTTCAAGCCGCGCCATAGGAGAGGTCTTGTTTTGCAAAAATATATCGTAGGAATCGCGTTGCACATCTATCAGATTCGGCATCGCTACGACCGGGGGTATAAGACCGAAAGAGCGACGAATGCGTTTGCTACCAGCGTATGTTTGCGACATGGGAAATCCCCTTTATGTGTTGCGGTTCAAATTTATCGTCATCGTCATAGAAATAGAAATATCGGGGGCAGTGTTTATGCCGCCCCCGACAATCGTTATTTACTTCAACTCTACGGTCGCGCCTGCGGCCTCGAGTTTTTCTTTAATCTCATTTGCTTCTGCTGTTGGCACTTCTTCTTTCAAGTCAGCAGGGGCGCTTTCCACAATATCTTTAGCCTCTTTCAGACCAAGACCTGTAATGGTGCGCACTTCTTTAATGACATTGATTTTCTGGTCGCCAGCACTGGCAAGAACGATAGTGAAACTATTTTTCTCTTCAGCAGGTGCCGCATCAACCGCAGGGGCGGCAGCCATCGCCACTGGTGCGGCGGCAGAAACACCCCATTTTTCTTCAAGCAGTTTTGACAAATCAGCCGCTTCCAATACGGTTAGCGCCGAGAGGTCTTCTGCAATTTTTTCTATATTAGCCATTTTAGTTCTCCTTCAGTTTGTTTATCGTTTTGTTTTGATTATGAGTGCTATGCTTGTCTTAAGCGTCTTCTCCCTGTGCGGCTTTCGCCCCCATCACTCTTGCTAGTTGCCCAGCAGGAGCCTGTAATACACCCGCAACTTTCGTCGCTGGCGATTGTATGAGACCAATCAAGATTCCTCTTAATTCGTCTAGTGATGGCAAAGAAGCAAGGTTTTTAACGCCATCAGCATCTAATATGGTTTCGTCCATAATGCCGCCAAGTATCACCAAATTATTATTCTCTTTGGCAAACTTAGCCGCAATGCGCGGTGCCGCAATCGGGTCGTCCGAAAAGGCAATCGCAGTAGGACCATTAAACATATCAATTATCGCTTCTGCACGTGTGCCTTGTGCCGCTATCCTCACAAGGCGGTTTTTGGTGACTTTAACATTCGCCCCCACCGCCGCCATTTGAAGACGCAACGTATCCATATCAGGCACGCTAAGACCAGCATAGTGGGTCACAACAACAACACCAGCGTTCGCAAAAACGCCGTTATATTGCGTGACGAGTGCTTCTTTTGCAGCTCTATCCACTACTCTTCTCCTTCATTATGATAAGGCTTGCACCCTATCGGTTCGCATTTGCCCTCTATCAAAGATAGAGGACGCTCAGTGTCCGTCGGGTTTCCCCAATCTCATACAGGATATTTAAGTGCCAAAGCACACCTGTAATCTCGGACGGGTGGAAGTGATAAACACCCCCGACCACATTTGAAAATCACTTGAAAATCAAATGCGGATTCCCACTCACCTATTCCGTAATAGATGATAAATCTAGTTTGACCCCAACCCCCATAGTGGAACTGATAGTCACGCGTTTCATATAAACGCCTTTCACGCCTGTCGGTTTGGCTTTTTTGACCGCATTAACAAGAGCGCGAACATTATCGCCAATAGAAGATTCCGTGAAAGAGGCTTTGCCAACACCCGCTTGCACGATGCCTTGACTTTCTGCCCTAAACTCTACAGCACCGCCTTTAGCAGCGCGTATGGCTTCGGCAACATCTGCTGTCACCGTGCCAACTTTCGGGTTTGGCATAAGATTGCGTGGTCCAAGCACTTTACCCAAACGACCAACAAGTGGCATCATATCTGGTGTGGCAATACATTTATCAAAATCTATTTTGCCACCTTGCACGGCTTCTACCAAATCTTCGGCGCCGACAATATCTGCCCCCGCTTCTTTTGCTTCGATGGCTTTGTCTTCGCGTGCGAACACTGCCACGCGTAAATTGCGCCCTGTGCCATTGGGTAGTTCCACCACACCACGCACCATTTGGTCGGCATGGCGAGGATCAACACCCAAACTGATGGCGACTTCTATTGTCTCGTCAAATTTTGCAACGGCGAATTCTTTGACCAGTTTTACAGCCTCATTTATCGGGTAAAGCGTTTCGCGCTCTATTTTGCCTTGTGCTGCCGTTATGCGTTTGCTCTGTGCCATTATTTGCGTACCTCCAAGCCCATAGACCTTGCCGAACCCGCTATCATTTTTGCTGCTTGGTCAACATCATCGGTGTTTAAGTCTTTTAGTTTTTTCTCGGCAATATCACGACACTGCGCCATCGTTACCGAACCCGCCACTTCACGACCGGGCGTTGCCCCGCCTTTGGGAAGGCGCGCCGCTTTCTTCAAAAAATAAGAAGCAGGCGGTGTTTTAATAATGAAAGTAAAAGACTTATCCTCAAAAATCGTAATGATTGTCGGGATAGGCATATTAGATTCCATCTCTTGTGTCTTTGCATTAAACGCTTTGCAAAACTCCATAATGTTCAAGCCACGCTGACCCAAAGCCGGACCAATAGGCGGAGACGGCGAAGCAGACCCCGCCGGTACTTGCAATTTTAAATAGCTGTCAATTTTCTTTGCCATCTTTTTCTTTCCCTATCTTATAATTTTTCAACTTGTCCGTATTCCAATTCAACCGGTGTCGCCCGCCCAAATATGGAAACCGCCACTTTAAGACGCGCTTTTTCTTCATCAATCGCCTCTACATGACCACTAAAGGAAGCAAAAGGTCCTTCACGCACTCGCACTTGCTCCCCTATTTCAAACACAACAGCAGGACGCGCCGCCGTGCCATCTTGTGCTTGGTTCATAATCGCATCAACCTCTGCTTGCGATAAAGGCGCAGGCTTGCTCTGCGACCCCAAAAATCCCGTAACCTTTGGTGTGTTTTTCACCAAAACAAAAGCCGCATCCGTCATATTCATACGCACCAACACATAACCCGGAAAAAGTTTGCGCTCGCTATTAACCCGCTTACCACGTCGCATCTCTACGACATTTTCTGTCGGCACAACAATTTCTTCAAAACAATCAGCTATGCCCGCTTGTGCCGCTTGTTCTAGCAGACTTTCTGCCACCTTATGCTCAAAATTAGAATAAGCATGAACGATATACCATTGTTTCTCCATATCTAACCCGCAACCCCTAACAAAAGTGAAACCGCCCAATTCAAAACCCTGTCGGCAAAAAAGAAAAACACCGCCGCCACAGATGCCAGAATAAACACCATAATTGTCGTGACCGCCGTCTCATTCCGTGTCGGGAATGTGACTTTCGCTGTTTCGGCTCTGACCTCTTGGGCAAATTTAAATGGATTGCTCATATATGTTTCTATTCCAAATCTGGCAGGAGTGGAGGGACTCGAACCCACAACCCCCGGTTTTGGAGACCGGTGCTCTGCCAATTGAGCTACACTCCTCCGTGATTATCGTTGCTTCCCTATTCTATAATTGTTGAGACGACACCAGCGCCGACCGTGCGACCACCTTCACGGATAGCGAAACGAAGTTTCGCCTCCATAGCGATGGGGGCGATGAGTTCTACTTCCATTTCGACATTATCGCCGGGCATAACCATTTCCGTACCAGAGGGGAG
>JAAOIL010000124.1 GCA_015163825.1 Alphaproteobacteria bacterium
GACGAACACACATATATTCATTGCGGCGGGGGAAGTATCGGGTGATTTATTAGGGGCAGATTTAATGGCAGCCCTAAAAACCAAACGAGCAGAGATTGTATTTTCTGGCATTGGCGGCGATTCTATGATGGCGCAAGATAAAAACTTCACTTCGCTTTTTGATATGGCGGATCTATCTGTGTTTGGTATTTTTCCGGTGTTGGCGCAATTACCGAATATCATAAAACGCATGGTGCAAACGATAAACCATATATGTGATACAAAACCCGATGTGATTGTGTTGATAGACAACCCAGATTTTATGCACTTTTTAGCAAAACGTATTCGGCGCAGATTACCCGCCACACCGATTATTTGTTATGTTGCTCCCCAAATATGGGCGTGGCGGCGGGGTAGGGCGCATAAGATGAAAGATTTTTGCGATGCGATTTTGGCACTCTTACCATTTGAGCCACAAGTCTATCAGGCAAATGATGGACCCCCATGTCATTTTGTCGGGCATTCGGTTGCCACACGTTACCAGCAAATGGATATTGCAACAGATTTCCGCACACGCCACAACATTGCCGCCCGCGCCCCTTTATTATGTGTTTTGCCGGGTTCTCGCGCGGCGGAGGTCAAGCGACTAACCCCGATATTCGGGCGAGTGATTAAAGACCTTGCCACACGTATTCCCGATTTAGAAATATGTATGCCGCTTGTGCCGCATGTGGCGGCGCAAATAAAGCAGCATACAAATGACTGGGCACTTCAGCCGCATTTTACCAACACTGATAAAGATAAATGGGCGGCGTTTCGTGCTAGCGATGCGGCATTGGCAGCCTCTGGCACTGTAACATTGGAACTGACGATGACACAAACCCCTATGGTCGTGGCTTATGATATGGGGAATCTCACTAATTTTTTTGCCTTACGGATTATGCAAACTCCATCGGTGGTGCTGACGAATTTGATATTGGATAAGCCATTGATAAAAGAATTTTTAGGTTATGCCGCCAACGTTGCGGCTATCACACCAGAGATTTATAAATTGCTGACCGATACAACCCACAATAAAGCAATGCGCACGGCACTTGCCCCTGTGCAAGATATGTTATTGCCTGCTACCAGCACACCAGCGCAGGCGGCGGCAGATATTGTGTTGAAATTGCGCTCTAGCGTTTATTGATTGGGGTATAGTCTCGCGCAGGGTGCCCAATATAAAGTTGGCGAGGGCGCCCTATGCGTTGGCTTGGATCTTCAATCATTTCGTTCCATTGTGCCACCCAACCAACGGTGCGCGCCAAAGCAAACAAAGCCGTAAACATAGAGGTCGGGAAACCCATCGTTTTCAAAATAATGCCAGAGTAGAAATCGACATTGGGGTATAGTTTTTTCTCAACAAAATAGTCATCATTCAAGGCGATGCGTTCCAGTTCCATTGCAACATCAAGAATGGGGTCGTCTGTGATGCCGAGTTCTTTTAGCACTTCATGGCAAGTGGCTTGCATAACACGGGCGCGCGGGTCGTAGTTTTTATAGACACGATGCCCAAAACCCATAAGACGGAATTCATCATTTTTATCTTTGGCGCGATTGATATATTCGGGAATGCGGTCAACAGAACCAATTTCGTTTAGCATTTCAAGGGCGGCTTCATTTGCCCCGCCATGTGCTGGCCCCCACAGACAAGCAATCCCCGCCGCCATACAAGCGAACGGATTAGCCCCAGACGAACCCGCCAGACGCACAGTTGCCGCAGACGCATTTTGTTCGTGGTCGGCATGCAGAATAAATATCTTATCCATCGCCCGCGCCAATGTTGGGCTTACTTTCATTTCTTCGCATGGCACAGAAAAGCACATATGCAAAAAGTTGGAGGCGAAGTCTAAATCGTTTCGGGGATAAACAAAAGGTTGCCCGATAGAATATTTATATGCCATTGCCGCAATGGTTGGTATTTTTGCAATCAGGCGACGGCTGGCAATTTTTCGTTGCTCTGGATCATTAATGTCTGTGCTGTCATGATAAAAAGCCGACAATGCCCCAACAACCCCAACCATAATCGCCATTGGGTGGGCATCACGGCGGAAGCCATGAAAAAATCTATCCATTTGTTCGTGCAACATTGTGTGTTGGGTAATCGCATTTTCAAACTCTTGGGCTTCGTCGGTATTGGGTAGTTCGCCATTCAAAAGCAAATAACAAGTTTCTAAAAAAGTGCTGTGCTCTGCAAGTTGTTCAATCGGGTAGCCACGGTGCAATAAAATACCTTGCTCGCCATCAATATAAGTGATGGAAGATTTGCAGCTGGCAGTGGAGGTGAAACCAGGATCATAAGTGAACTGACCACTGGTACCATAAAGAGCAGAAACATCAACAACGCTTGGTCCAACCGTGCCACTATGGATAGGGAGGTCGTATTCCTTATCTAGACTGCCCAGTTTCGCTGATTTTTCCGTACTCATTTGAGTGCTCCTTTTCCATATTTTCTGTATGAGGCACTGTAGCACGAGGTTTCGCAGATGGCTAGATATAAGTTGACTTTTTGTGCGACTCACTTGACGCAAAAGCCACTAAAATCTGCTATTTTTCAGAAGATTGCGCAGATAATCGCGCCAATATTTCAGCCTGTGGTAAAAGCGCTAGCACATCAAATATCCCCAAAGATTGCACCTTACCCGTTATGGCGACCCGAATGGCAGGACCAATCGCCCCCATTTTTATATCATGTGCCTTTAAGTAATCTCGCAATGCCGCCTCAATCGGGTCTCTCTGCCAATCTGTTAGGGCGGCGAAGACATCGTGCAATGCCCGCAAATGCACAAGGGCTTCGGGGGTTAGTTTCTCCGCCGCCTCGGGTTCTATAATTGGCGGGGCAAGTAAAAATGCGGCTTCATTTTTTATATCGCCCAATGTGGTGGCGCGGTCTTTTAATAACGCCATTGCCCCTTTAATTTTCTCTGTTGGCAAATCTAATTGCGCCAATAAGGCGTCATCATCGCTGTTTTTAATATGATAGGCGTTGATGAAGTTCAGCTTATCCATATCAAAGCGGGCGGGGGATTTGCCGATTGCTTCTAGGGAAAACCATTCACAGAATTGCTGGCGGGTGAAGGTTTCGTCATCGCCATGTGCCCAGCCCAATCGGGCGAGGTAATTGCACATCGCCTCTGGCAGATAGCCATCGTCTTTATATTCGCCCACACCTAATGCTCCATGTCGTTTCGATAGTTTTGCGCCATCGGCGCCATGAATGAGGGGGAGGTGTGCAAAGTCTGGCACTTGCCAATCCATTGCTTCGTAGATTTGTTTTTGTCGGGCGGCATTGGTGAAGTGGTCGTCGCCCCGAATAATATGCGTGATACCCATATCGTGGTCATCAACCACAACCGATAGCATATAGGTCGGGGTGTTGTCAGAGCGCACCAATACGACATCATCAAATTGATCGCAGGCAAAGGCGACATCCCCTTTAACGACATCATTGATTTGTGTTGTGCCTGTTTGTGGAGACTTGAATCGTATGACATAGGGTTTGGTGTCATCATAACCACCATTGCGGCAAGTGCCATCATAGCGGGGTGGTGTGCCAGCCGCTCGTGCTTTTTCACGCATGGCTTCCACCTCTTCGGGGGCGCAACTGCATTTATAAGCATTGCCATTTTCTAATAGTGTCGCCGCGATTTCATTATGGCGCGCGGCATTTTTATGTTGATAAACAATATCGCCATCATAGTTAAGCCCTAGCCACGCCAGACTATCAAGAATGGCGGTCGTTTCTGCCTCACCAGAGCGATTGCGGTCGGTGTCTTCTATGCGGAGCAGAAACTGCCCCTTATGGTGCCGCGCATAAGCCCAGCAGAATAAAGCCGTCCGTGCACCGCCAATATGCAAAAAACCTGTGGGCGAGGGGGCGAATCTTGTAATAACCATCTAATATCTCCTTCTCGTGTGCTTCATAACACTATAGCCTAGTAATCTCAATAATAAGAAACGAAAGAAGCGATTATGCCCTTGCGCCACGATTATTTTGTCTATGCCGTTTTGTGTATGCTGGCGGGAGCAAGCGTCTATTTCACGCACATTATAGAGGTGGATTTATGGCTCGCTTTTGGCAGTGCGGCACTTTTGGCGGTGGTGTGGCTGGTGCGGCGTCATTATATAGCGTGGCTGATATTTGCGTTTGTTTTCGGATTTGCTTATGCACAGGGGCATTATGCGTGGACGGCACAAAAGCCAAGACCCGATTTCCCCGCTTATGCCAAAGAATATACCATAAAAGGTGTTGTGGAGTGGGCACATACACGACCAAATGGCGGCTCCCTTGATTTCATTGTTGGCAGAGATAAAGAAAATTATAAACTCCGCCTTTATACGACACATGATGCGGTGGCAGTATTACAGCCGGGTTGTGGGGCAACGTTAACGGCAGATATTGAATCTATGCCGCATCCCTTATTGCCAGATGGGTATGATGTGCGGTTCGTTTCTTTTTACGAGGGCATTGTTGGGCGGGGGTTTTTGCGTGAGATTAAGAATGTGGATTGCCAGCGTCCTCTGCATTGGACGCATAGATTATCGCGATTGCGTCTGGCGATTGCTAATCGGTTTATTGAATCTTTGCCGAGCCCACAAGGTAGTGTTGCGGCAGCATTGGTGACAGGGGTGCGGGCGCGTATTCCCTCTGATATTCGCGATCTATTCCGTGATAGTGGGCTGGCGCATATGTTAGCGATATCAGGATTGCATATGGCATTATTTGCCGGCACATTTTTTGGATTATTGCGATTATTGGCAGCCTTTTTTCCTCGCTTGGCGGAGGCTTATAATATCCGTAAATATTCTGCGGCGGCGGCTTTGCTGGCGGCGTTATCTTATCTAGCGATTTCTGGTATGAGTTACGCCACACAAAGAGCCTTCATTATGATTGCCTTGATATTCGTGGCGATATTTTTAGGAAGACGCGCTTTGACTTTCCGCAATATAGCGTGGGCGGCATTTTTTGTTGTGCTATTGCACCCGCCTGCGGTTATGCAAGCGGGATTTCAGATGTCGTTTATAGCGGTCGTGGCATTGGTTAGTTTTTATGATGGTGTGTGGCAAAATCTCATCCGTAATGAAGACGAGGGGCGGATGCTCAGCAGTGGCGAATATGGTGTGCGCCTATTGTGGCGTTATGTGTTGGGGTTGAGTATGACCAGCCTCATAGCGGGGGCGGCGACAGGGTTTATTGCGTTATATCATTTCAAGCAAATCGGGGCATTTGGGCTTTTAACAAATCTGGCGGCGATGCCGATATTCGGCTTGGTGAGTATGCCTATGGCATTTCCTGCTGTCGTGTTGATGCCCTTGAGGCTAGAGGTTTATCCGATGTTGATTATGGGGGCATCTATTGATGCGATTATAGATGTGGCACGATATATCACTTCGTTTCAGGGCGCTGTGTTGCGGGTCGGGGGGTCGCCAGTGTGGGTGCTGCCATTGGGCATGGCGGGGATATTATTGCTGTGTATGATGCGCAATAAATTGTGGTGGCTTTCTGCGCCGATGATTATTTTGGCATTAGCATTTATAGGTCGTGCCGAACAGCCTTTGCTTTATATTTATGGCAACGGACAAGTTATCGCCGCCCAAGATGAAGGCGGAAACTTGCGCCACATAAAAGGGCGCCCGCGCAGTTTTGAAATGTCAATATGGGCAAGAGCACACGGACAAACAGCCGATGACATAAAATCTTATGATTGCACGAATAACAAGGGCAAAGGGCGCAAAGATTGTTTAGTGATTGTAAAAAATGGGGTGCGGATACTCTATCGCCCTAACATGCAGAGTTGTGCGGTGGCTGATATTATTATTGCCCCTTATGAATATTATGATGAAACTTGTGCGGCATTGGTGATTGATAAACGCACCATGACACGCAATCGCACTTTGATTGTTTGGGATAGGGAAGGCGGACTTGTTGTAGAAGAATTAGTAAGTGCCTATTAGTATTTGCGCACCAAACCAACGAGGCGCCCTTGCACGGTTATTTGGTCGGCACGAAATATGCGAGACTCATAAGCGGCATTTGATGCTTCAAGGGCTATCATATCACCTTTTTTGCGCAAACGTTTTAAGGTGGCTTCGTGACCTTCCACCAGGGCGACAACGATATCGCCATTATCGGCAGTTTGGACGCGTTGGATAATGGCTGTGTCGCCATCAAAGATACCAGCCTCAATCATAGAATCGCCATGCACTTCTAGGGCATAATGTTCGCCGCTTCGCATCATTTCTGTTGGCACAGAGATACGGCTGACTTGTTCTTGCAAGGCTTCAATGGGGGTGCCCGCCGCGATACGACCCATAACAGGAAGGGTAATGCTCTCATTACTATTTGCCGCCAGAGGGGGCAGGCTATGTCGTGATGGGGCATCGGATGTCATACTTGGCGACATTGTTTCTGGCAGACGCAATATCTTTAAGGCGCGTGCGCGTTGCGGCATTTTTTCAATGAAACCACGTTCTTCCAAAGCGGTAATCAGGCGATGAATGCCCGATTTAGATCGCAAATGCAGAGCATCTTTCATTTCATCAAACGAGGGGGAGATACCCGTTTCTTTAAGACGTTGATTGATGAACATCAGCAGTTCGTATTGTTTTTTCGTTAGCACGGTCTCTCTCCCTGTTGATTTATGGATGTTCTGAATAGAACGAATCACTAACCAATTTTTTTACTTATTTTTGCCCGATAAGGCAAGCGTAAAATTGCGTGTGGCGGCTTTTATATTCGGCTGGCGCATCAAACTTTCCCCGACCAAATAGCCTGTAACGCCCGCCTCATATAGGGTGCGGATATCATCGGGGGTGGCTATACCACTTTCACTGATACACGCCACTCCCTTCGGAATATGGCGAAGGAGAGCAGTGGTGGTCGCAAGGCTGGTTTCAAAACTATGCAAATCACGATTATTGACACCAATAAGGGTCGGCTGACATTTCAAGGCACGAAACAATTCCGCCTCGTTATGGACCTCAAACAATATATCCATCTGAAAGGTTTGCGCCGCCGCCGCCAGATCTTGCAATTGTGTATCGCTTAAACTGGCAAGAATAAGTAAAATCGCATCCGCCCCCAATGCCCTAGATTGCGCTATCTGATAAACATCATAAATGAAATCTTTGCGCAAGACAGGCAAGCCCGACACTTCACGCGCCACAGTTAAATAGGCGGGCGCACCCTGAAAGGAAGGCGCATCAGTCAAAACCGAAAGACAAGTCGCCCCCCCTTGCCTATAGGCAGTGGCAATGGCGGCGGGGTCAAAGTCTTCCCTTATCACGCCTTTAGAGGGGGAAGCCTTTTTGACCTCTGCAATCAAGGCGACATCTCCCGCTTTATGGGCGGCAACAAGGGCAGACGCAAAGCCTCGCACGGGCATTGTGGATTGCGCCGCCAGCGCAGCCTCCTCCACCATCGCATAGGGAAGGGCGGCTTTCGCTTGCGCAATCTCCTCCAACTTATAGCGGGTGATTTTCTCTAAAATATCAGACGCCATTGCTGACCTCCACTAATTTTGCAAGGGTGGTTTGTGCCGCCCCTGACTCTATGGCTTTAGCGGCGAGGGCGATACCTTCTTTTATATCATCAGTTTTATCAGAAACACAGAGCGCCGCCCCCGCATTGAATAAAACAATATCACGATAGGCAGAGGCTTCACCATCTAGCAAGGCTTGGAGGGCTTGTGCATTATGATTGGCATCACCGCCTTTGAGGGCGTCCATTGTGGCACGAGGCAAGCCAACTTCTTCGGGGGTGAGAGTGCGGGTGCTGATTTTGTCGCCGTCTAATATGGCGATATGATTTTCGCCTGTCGTGGTCAGTTCATCTAAGCCCGCACCAGAAGCATCTGCGCCATAAACCACCCATGCTTTTTGTGAGCCGAGTTTTTGTAAAACCTCAGCGAACGGCACGACCCATTTTTTATCAAACACCCCGACCAGTTGTCGCTTCACATTTGCGGGGTTGGCGAGCGGCCCTAATAAATTAAAGATAGTGCGAAACTTTAATTCTTGGCGCACCTTCGCTACATGGCGCATGGCGTGATGATGATTAGGGGCAAACATAAACCCAATACCCGCTTTCTTTATGCACTTTTCAATCGTGGTGGGGGGGATGTCTATCTTCACGCCCAATGCCGCCAGCACTTCCGATGACCCTGATTTAGAGGTGAGTGCCTTATTGCCATGCTTTGCCACA
>JAAOIL010000125.1 GCA_015163825.1 Alphaproteobacteria bacterium
TATATCCGCACAAATGGTATGTTTGATGCCGTCCTCGCCCACGACAAGAACGGCATATTTGATGATAATCTTATGAGAAATACCCTTGATGCTTTCACAGGACTAGACGGGCAAGACCTCGCCAGCCGTGTCAGCACGGGAGAACATTATGAATGGCAACAAGGGCGTTGGTCGCAAACACAGAATGATTTCACAAAGCCAACCACGCAATTCCATGTGGTGGCATTAGACTTTGGCGTGAAGAAAAACATATTACGTTGCTTGGCGAGTGCCGGGTGCAAAATCACTATCCTACCTGCCAGCGCTTCGGCGGATGATATTTTATCGCATAACCCCGATGGTTTATTTCTCTCTAATGGACCGGGCGATCCTGCCGCCACATCATATCAAGCACCCCATATTTTACCGACTTTGCAAAAACTGATAGCAACAAATTTGCCTATCTTTGGCATTTGTTTAGGACACCAGATATTGGCGCAAGCCTTAGGGGCAAAGACAGAAAAAATGCCACAAGGGCATCACGGCGCCAATCATCCTGTTAAAGATATGACGACAGGCAAGGTAGAGATTGTCTCTATGAATCATGGCTTCACCCTAGCGCGTGATAGCCTGCCCGCCCATATAGAAGAAACACATATCAGCCTATTTGATGGTACAAATTGTGGTCTAGCCGTAAAAGACAAGCCGATATTTTCTGTGCAATACCACCCTGAAGCCTCGCCCGGTCCCCAAGATAGCCACTATTTATTTGACCGCTTTGTAGAAATGATGAGGCATTAATGCCAAAACGTACCGACATAAACAGCATATTGATTATCGGGGCGGGACCTATCGTTATCGGTCAGGCGTGTGAGTTTGATTATTCGGGAACGCAAGCCTGCAAGGCATTACGCGAAGAAGGCTATCGGGTGATATTGGTTAATTCCAACCCCGCCACCATTATGACCGACCCCGACCTTGCCGATGCCACCTATATAGAACCGATTACCCCTGATATTGTCGCCAAGATTATAGAGAAAGAAAAGCCCGATGCTTTATTGCCAACAATGGGGGGGCAGACGGCATTGAATACGACTATCGCCCTTGCTGAGGCGGGGGTGCTAGACAAACATAATGTTGCGCTTATCGGCGCAGATTTAACCGCTATCGCCAAAGCCGAAGACCGCCAGTTATTTCGCCAAGCGATGGATTCTATTGGTTTGCAATCCCCACAATCTATCATTGCTCGCACAATGGACGAAGCCCTTACTGCTTTAGAGGAAATAGGATTACCCGCCATTATTCGCCCGTCCTTTACGATGGGTGGCACAGGCGGGGGCATCGCCTATAACCCGCAAGAGTTCAAAGACATCATCACATCGGGGTTAGATGCCTCGCCTGTCACAGAAGTGCTGGTAGAAGAAAGTGTGCTCGGCTGGAAAGAATATGAAATGGAAGTCGTGCGAGACAAAGCCGACAATTGCATCATCATTTGCTCCATAGAGAATATAGATCCTATGGGTGTCCATACGGGCGATAGCATCACCGTTGCCCCTGCCCTCACCCTCACCGACCGCGAATATCAGGAAATGCGTAATGCGTCCATCGCTGTCTTGCGCGAGATAGGGGTGGAAACAGGGGGCTCTAATGTGCAGTTTGCTATCAATCCCGAAGACGGACGCATGGTGGTTATAGAAATGAATCCTCGTGTGTCGCGGTCATCGGCATTGGCATCAAAGGCGACGGGGTTTCCTATTGCCAAAATCGCGGCGAAACTCGCTATTGGTTATACACTGGACGAGTTAATGAACGACATCACCGCCACCACACCCGCTAGTTTTGAGCCGACGATAGATTATGTCGTCACGAAAATCCCGCGTTTTGCATTTGAAAAATTTCCGGGGGCGGAGCCATTATTATCTACGGCGATGAAATCTGTGGGGGAGACGATGGCAATCGGGCGTAATTTCTGTGAGAGTTTGCAAAAAGCTTTGCGCTCGCTAGAGACAGGGCTAGACGGCTTAAACACCCCCGATAATGCCCCCGCCACGCAAGCGGCTATGCGACAAGCCTTAACCCAGCCGACACCCGACAGACTTTTACTCATCGCCGAAGCCTTGCGCTTGGGGTTAGCCGTAGAAGAAATATGCGCCATCACAAAATATAGTGAGTGGTTTGTGCGCCAGCTAGAAACATTGATACAAACAGAAGCACAGATAAGCCGTGATGGTTTGCCTGATGATGCCGAAACTTTACGCCACTTAAAATCATTAGGGTTTTCTGATTCACGCCTTGCGCATTTGACCACACAAGAAGAAGGCGCGGTGCGCGCCTTGCGCCATAAGTTAAAGGTGCACCCTTTTTATCGCCATATAGATAGTTGCGCGGCAGAGTTTGCAGCATCAACCCCTTATCTTTATTCGGCTTATGATACGCCTCTTTTCCTAGAGCAAGATGAAGCGCCGCCAAGCGACAAACGAAAAGCCGTTATTTTGGGTGGTGGTCCTAATCGTATTGGGCAGGGGA
>JAAOIL010000126.1 GCA_015163825.1 Alphaproteobacteria bacterium
GCTGGCAGTGACAAAAATAATCTGGAATAAAGAAGTGCCAATCACCACATTTGTTGGCATATGCAAAATATAGATCATAGCGGGCACCATAATAAACCCACCCCCAACACCCATAATCGCCGATAAAGTCCCGACAATAAAACCGATAACGAGGGGCGGCAACACACTTATATATAATTTGGATTGCCGAAACCGCATCCGCAAAGGCAGCCCCAATATCCAGCCATGTTGTCCGGGTCGTCTGGCGCGCAATGTCTGCCCAGCGCGCGTGGCGCGAATAGCGGCAATACTTTCGCGCAACATCAACGCCCCAATAATACTCAAAAACATGACATAGCTGATTGAGATGAACAACTCCACTTGCCCGATAGCGCGCAGCGATTTAAATAATTGCACCCCCATATAAGCGCCGCCAATACCCCCGATAAGCAACACCACCCCCATACGAATATCAATAGAGCGGCGGCGCCAATAGGCAAGCCCACCCGACACAGAAGAGGCAACAATCTGGTTGGCTTCGGTCGCCACTGCCACGGCGGGGGGAATACCCATAAAGATTAAAATTGGTGTCATTAAAAAACCGCCGCCGACCCCGAACATACCCGACATAAACCCGACCAATGCCCCCATACTTATAAGCGCCACTATACTGACGCTGATTTCGGCAATGGGTAAATATATGCTCATCATTATGGCTCTTTATTCTGGGATTCTATATCTAGCACAGATTTATTGTTTAAGGCTGACTATTTGCAATCATAGGGTGGCGCGTGATATAATGAGTGCCATGCAAATTTTCAAACTCCCCTCTCCCGACTCTGGCACCGATTCTGGCACCGACTCTGGCACTGACTCTGGCACTCATAATAAAAAAGAGACGATATCGGTCTGTCATTTTCCCAGCACCAAAAAAGAAGCGCCGATTTTTCATTGGGCGCATGCCAATGGCTTCAATGCCCAGACTTACAGCCCTTTGCTCGCACCATTGGCAACCGCTTGCGAGGTCTATGCCAGCGATTTACGTGGGCATGGGCATAGCACTTTAGCGGCAGACCCCGCCACTTTACAGGGGTGGGAGGTCTATCGTGATGATTTATTGGTATTGCTTGCACACCTCCACGATAAGCACCGCCAAAAAATTTGGTTAGGGGGGCATTCTATGGGGGGTTTTGCCAGCCTTTATGCGGCAATTGCCCGCCCCGATTTAGTGGCAGGATTAGTGCTAGCCGACCCGGTAATACTCCCGCCTTATCTCTCTTATTCATGGGCGCACCATTTCATCGCCCATCTTATGAAACGCTCCACCCCCGTTTTACTAGAAGCGGCAGCTTTGCGCCGCCGTGTGTTATGGGATAGCATCGCTCAAATCACGGCAGCCTATAAAGGGCGTGGGGCTTTCACCAATTGGCAGGACGGCTTTTTGCAAGCCTATTTAGAAGGCGGATTATTACCAGAAAATGATAAACGGCGCCTTGCTTGCGCCCCCGCTTGGGAGGCGGCTAATTATCGTATCACCAAAACCAATCTGCATCATGAAATCAAAAAACTAACAATGCCTTTCACTTTATTGCTGGCGCAATATGGTTCAACGACCAGTAATATCCGTGCCTTTCAGGCGGCAAAAAGTGATAAAATCATAGAAGTCGTAGCGGGCACGAGTCATTTTCTACCAATGGAAAACCCCGCCAAATTACGCGCGGCTATCCTGCATCGTCTTACGCAATAACATGACTTTCTAATGTTGTGCGTGTCGTATCCGCCCAGGCTCTGGCACGGCGCTTGTTCAAATCAAAATAAACCGCACACACCAAAGACAATGCTGAAATCTCACCAGTCTCAACATTATAAAGGCGATGCTCGGCGATCAAATTCTTTTCATTGACACCGCGCAATGCCGACCATGTTTCGACCATTTCACCGGCGCGTAATTCACCAATAAAACTGACCCGCATTTCCCCAACCACACTACTGCTATTGGCGGCGGCTAATGTATTATGCCCAATGCCCAAATGTTTCCAAAAATGCGGCACCGCTTCTGTTTGGCGGCGGATATAAAACATTGAGTTCATATGTTCAAACTGATCGCATTCCCAACTATTAATGCCCGTCGCCCCCGAGCGGAAAAACCCTTGCGCTTTCGTGGTTGCCAGATCAGGCACTTGCTGGCGGCCTTGCGCCATAGGCAATCGCAAAGGCTGTGTATGGGCGGGCAAATCAATCCGTGCCGCCTCAGCAAGTTTGAGTGTATTTGCTTCCCACGGCACAAGTTTTCGCGCTTGCAAATCAAAGCACCCAATCGTGCCACACGAACTCGTGACGAGATTACCATCGGCATCACGCAATTCCTGATAAGTGCGCATTGTGCGTTCTTGAATTTCCACAGGCGCACCCCGCCCAATCAGCATACACCCCAAGGGGGCTTCATTATGGAATCGGGCGTGGTCGTTCAATAAAACCGTGCCACGATTTTGTTTTGTTAATGTGCGTGGCGACATCCCCAAATTGTGGCGCATGAAAAAAGAATTATCCGACAAGCGTCCAAAATGATGCGACACATTAAGATGGTTCAGTGCATCGCACTCCCAACTCTGCACCACGCCTTGATACCCAGAGGCGAGGCTTTTATAATCAAAATCATCACTCATTATATATGCTGGTTATATATCCTAGTTATAAGCGCCCACACTTTCAAAGGCGGGTAAGAAAGCGCCATAGCCTTCTGCTTCCATATTTTTCACTGCCACAAAGCGTAAGGCGGCAGAGTTAATGCAATACCGCAAGCCCGTAGGGGCGGGACCATCGGGGAACACATGCCCCAAATGACTATCACCATTTAGCGAGCGCACTTCTGTGCGTTGTATAAACAATAAAGAATCATCGCGTTCGACAATCGCCTCATCAACGAGCGGGCGCGTGAATGACGGCCAACCTGTGTTGCTATCATATTTATCCAGCGAAGAAAAAAGCACCTCGCCCGAGACAACATCAACATAGATACCATGCGTTTTCAGATTCCAATAGCGATTACGATAAGGCGGCTCTGTTCTATCTTCTTGTGTGACGGCATATTGAATGGGCGATAATTGCGTTTTCAAATCCACTTGGCTAGGCTTGGTGAAAGCGAGTGCCGTCTCTGCTGTTAGGGCTGCTGTTAGGGCAGCTGTCACCAGCATAATAGCGGCGGCGGTAAATGATATAAATCTAGACATAATGGGTCTCCTTTTATTATGTTTCCTTATCCTAGCATAATCGGTTCTAATTATGGCGCGAATATGACAAATAATAGACAAATTTATGATTTATTAACTTAAAAATTGCGGATAACATCAAAAATCGGCTTGCCAAAGGCTTTTCAATCCCGCAGAGTGAGTGGATAAATTCTAATCATTAAGGGAGACTATATCATGAGAGAAGCAGTAATCGTATCAAGTGCGCGCACGGGCTTGGCAAAATCGGGTCGTGGTGGCTTTAATATAACGCATGGCGCCGCTATGGGCGGACACGCTATCAAGCACGCTGTAGAGCGGGCGGGCATTGACGCCGCAGAGGTAGAAGATGTCATTATGGGCTGTGGCACCCCAGAGGGGGCAACGGGACAAAATGTTGGCAGATTAGCGGCGATATGGGCTGGCTGTCCTGTCACGACTTCGGGTGTTACGGTTAATCGTTTTTGCTCATCGGGCTTACAGACGATTGCTATGGCGGCGGGGCGTGTATTGAACGAGAATGTGCCAGTCGCTATCGGCGCTGGCGTAGAGAGCATTTCTATGGTGCAGATGCAAGGTGTCAATACCAACGGCATCACAGAGGATAAACTGCTTTCTGAAACCCCAGCGCTATGGATGCCGATGATTGAAACAGCAGATATTGTGGCAGAACGTTATAATGTCTCGCGCGAAGCACAAGATGAATATGCTTTGCTCAGCCAGCAACGTATGGCGGCAGCACAAGAAAACAACCTCTTCGCAGATGAAATCGTCCCTATGGATACGAAAATGAAAGTCGTCAACAAAGAGACAAAAGAAGAAAAAATCGTTGATTTCACCGTCAATCGTGATGAGTGCAATCGACCGCAAACCACATTGGAAGGTCTGCAAGGGCTACAACCCGTGCGGGGCGAGGGTAATTTTGTGACGGCAGGTAATGCCTCACAATTATCAGATGGTGCCGCCGCTGTGGTTATTATGGAAGGCAAAGATGTTGAAAAGCGGGGGCTAGAGCCACTCGGCATATTCAAAGGCTTTGCCGTCGCCGGGTGCGAGCCCGATGAAATGGGTATCGGTCCCGTATTCGCTGTGCCTCGTCTGCTAGAACGTCATGGTCTCAAAGTAGATGACATTGATCTATGGGAACTCAACGAAGCCTTTGCCAGCCAAACCTTATATTGCCGTGATAGGCTCGGCATTGATGCTGACAAATATAATGTCAATGGTGGTTCTATCGCTATCGGTCATCCTTATGGTATGACAGGGACGCGCCTTGTCGGGCACGTTTTGATGGAAGGCAAGCGCCGCAAAGCCAAAAATGTTGTCGTGACAATGTGCATCGGCGGCGGCATGGGCGCGGCGGGTCTTTTTGAGGTTGCGTAACTTTCTTAAGGGGGGAGCCAACTCCCCCCTAATTGGGCTTTTTAGATTAAAAGCCCAAACCCCCACGAGCAAGCACATCTTTACAGCGCAAGGCGCAGTAAAATGGTGCTTGCCCCCAAGACGAGGGGCGTTGTTTTTGTTATAAATTTCATTTTTTTTGAAAAAAACATCATTTTTTCTTGCCC
>JAAOIL010000015.1 GCA_015163825.1 Alphaproteobacteria bacterium
AACAAGCCTAAGGCGTCTTTTGCTTTTTCACCATAATGCGTGGCACGAACGAGTGTATCTTGCAGAGCACGGCTTTCGTGCATTAAAGACACTGCCTGTTCAAAATCACCATCATTGATGTCACCACCCATAACACGACGCCAGAATGTGTGTTGCTCTGTTCCCCCCCGATGATAGGCAAGAATAAGCGGCAGTGTAACTTTGCCTTCGCGAAAATCTTCACCAGTATTTTTACCGAGTGCTTGCCCGACACTGCCATAATCAAGTGCATCATCTATCAATTGAAAAGCAACGCCCAGATTGCGTCCGTAAGATTTTAATGCTTCGCAAGTGGGGGTGTCGGCTTCGGCTATCACCGCCCCCACTTCGGCGGCGGCGGCAAATAAGGCAGCCGTCTTCGCCTCTATGATTTGTAAATAATTATCCTCGCTGATATGGGGGGTGGAAAGTGCCGCAAGTTGCATAACTTCTCCCTCCGCAATCACTGCCGCCGCATCCGATAAAATAGATAAAGATTGCGTAGAACCCGTCGCCACCATCATACGAAAGGCTTGCCCCAAAAGAAAGTCCCCAACCAAAACACTGGCAGGGTTTCCCCATATCTTTCGCGCTGTCGGTTGTCCTCTTCGTAAATCGCTATCATCAACAACATCATCATGCAAAAGCGTGGCTGTATGCATAAACTCTACAGCCGCCGCCAGCGTTATATCATGCACCCCCTCATAACGACAAAGCCGTGCCGCAGATAATGTAAGCAGTGGGCGCAATCGCTTGCCCCCCGCCTCCATAATATGCGCAGCGATATTCGGCACCATTTGCGTCACAGACCCCAAATGCGCCGCCGCCATCGCTTCCACCGCTTTGATTTCACCAGTGAAGTGATTATGCAAGGCAATCAGCGCATCATCTGTCTCTTTTACGCTCTCGCTCAATTTGATAATTTCTGCCATACTAGGTTTGTTTTAGAGACACAAACAGATAGGTCAAGCAGAAAGCCCTTTATGACTAAAAATAAAGACGATAATAGCCCCGAATATAGTACGGATGGATTTCTAGGTGGTAAGATAAATTTGCGCCAACCGAAGCGCGGGTTTCGTAGCGGACACGATGCGGTGCTTCTGGCGGCGAGTGTTCCCGAAGCGGCGCGTGTGTGTGAGTTAGGGTGCGGTGTTGGTGTTGCTTCTCTTTGTGTTGGGGCAAGATTGGTGTCGGCGCATATCACGGGCATTGATAGCGATGCCCAATGGGTGGCACTTGCCACCGCTAATGCTGCTGATAACAATATGGCATCACGCACAAATTTCATCTGCGCCGATATAGAGGCGGGGTTTGCCAATCTTAATCTTACCCCCAATCAATATGAGGAGGTGATAGCCAATCCCCCTTATTATAAAGCGGGGCAATCGCCACCGCCGCCCGACCCACAAAAAGCCCACGCCATGATAAGCACACAAGATACGCAAGAGGCATGGGTTAAGTGTGCGGCGGCTTTGTTAGCCGCAAAAGGATATTTGACGATGGTGCATCAACCGCAAGCCTTGCCGTCTTTGCTGGCGGTGCTGACACCGCGCTTTGGGGATATTCGGGTGTTGCCAATTCTGCCTCGTATTGGCAGTGCCGCGACCCGTATTCTCATCCGTGCCCAGCGTGATAGCAAAGCGGCGCTGGTGCTATTACCCCCGCTCATTCTACAAAACCCAGACGCTACCCCCACGCCAGAAGCACAGGCAATCTTGCGAGATGGTAAAGCCCTTGCTTTTACACCCACGCAGGGCTAGTTTCGCCTCGTTATGGCTGATAAACCGACCTCATTCCAAGATCTAATACTGACGCTGCAGCATTATTGGGCGGCACAGGGGTGTGTGCTTTTGCAACCCTATGATATGGAGATGGGCGCAGGCACATTTCACCCCGCAACTTTCTTGCGGGCATTGGGTAGCGAAGCATGGAAGGCAGCCTATGTTCAGCCTTCGCGTCGCCCTACCGATGGGCGCTATGGGGAAAATCCAAATCGGTTTCAACATTATTATCAATTCCAAGTGGTGCTGAAACCATCGCCCGATAATATCCAAGACCTCTATTTGGAAAGCCTACGCACATTAGGCATAGACACAACAGCCCACGACATCCGCTTTGTGGAAGACGATTGGGAAAGCCCAACTCTGGGGGCGTGGGGGCTAGGCTGGGAGGTCTGGTGCGATGGTATGGAGGTTTCGCAATTCACCTATTTCCAACAAGTGGGCGGCATAGATGTAGAGGTCGTAACAGGGGAACTAACCTATGGGCTGGAACGCCTAGCGATGTATGTGCAAGGCACAGATAACGGCTTCGCACTAGATTATAATGGCGAGGGGGTTCTCTATGGCGATGTCTTCCGCCGTGCCGAGCGAGAGTTCTCACACTATAACTTTGAATATGCCGACACAGATATTCTGCGCCGCCATTTTGATGATGCCGAAAGCGAATGCCAAAAATTAACACAAGCAGGGTTGGCACTGCCTGCCTATGATCAATGTATGAAGGCAAGCCACAATTTTAATCTGCTAGATGCACGGGGTGCCATAACACCTACGGCGCGTCAAAATTATATCGGGCGTGTGCAAGCATTATCTCATGCTTGCGCAAAGGCTTGGCTGGCGGGTGGAGAAAACGGAGAGAGTGATGAATAATAAAGACCTCGTGCTAGAACTCTATTCGGAGGAAATCCCCGCCGCTATGCAACAAGCGGCGGCGGCGCAATTAGAAAAACGCATCAGTGAGTTCTTAAAAGGATTTGGGTTGGAAGGGTTTCAATGCTCCCCCTATGCCGCACCGCAACGCATCGCCTTATTGGTGGAAGGGTTGCCAGCAGAACTACCGGCTCGCATAGAAGAAAAAAAGGGACCACGCACTGACGCCCCGACAAAAGCCATAGAAGGTTTTTTACGCGCTAATAATCTGGATAGTGTGGCGGGGCTGGCGACACGAGAAGACAAAAAGGGTTCATTCTATGTGCTAGAAATCAACGAAGAAGGACAAAGCCTATCCGATGCGCTAGCGGCATTCTTGCCCGATATGATACGCAATTTTCAGTGGCAAAAATCTATGCGCTGGGGGGCGGGGCAGTTGCGTTGGGTGCGCCCTTTGCATAAAATCTTGTGCTGCTTTGGGGGCGAAGTCGTGTCTTTTGAAATAGACGGCATTGTGTCGGGTGATACAACGATGGGGCATCGCTTCATGCACAATAAGCCTGTCAAAATCACGCACGCCAAAGATTATTTGGATAAACTCCGCAATGCAAAAGTCATCGCCGATGTTGAAGAGCGTGAAGAGATGATTAAAGCACAAGCGAATAAAGTTTGTGGCAAAGAATTTAGACTAAAAAATAATCAAGAGCGGCTTATTCGTGAAGTGGCGGGGCTGGTTGAATATCCTGTGCCATTATTGGGCAGCATTGATGAAAAATTTATGTCGCTTCCAAGTGAATTACTAGAATCTGTAATGCGAACACATCAGAAATATCTATATGCACATATACGAGAGGATACCGCTAAACTTGCGCCAGCGTTTATTGTTGTAACAAATGGCGCAACAAATAACACCGCAAAGATTATTGCAGGCAATGAACGTGTTTTAAGTGCTAGATTTTCTGATGCGCAATTCTTTATTGAACAAGACATTAAAACAACGCTTGCAGAAAAGCGTGAAAAACTAAGAGATGTAATATTCTATGAAAAAATAGGCACACTTTATGAAAAAACACAACGTATAGAAAAAATAGCAATAAAAATTGCCAATACGATAGGGGCAAATGTTGAGTTTGTTAAAGACGCGGCGGCGTGGTGTAAATCTGATCTTGTTTCTCATGTTGTGTTTGAGTTCCCAGAAATGCAAGGCATTATGGGTGGTGCGCTAGCAGATGCGCAAAACCTTGATGCTACAATAGGGCTGGCGATACATAATCATTATATGCCTGTGGGCGAGGGGGATTTTCCACTTTTGACCGATGAAACGGCAGCCGTGGCATTGGCGGATAAATTAGATACGCTCACACAATTTTGGATTATTGACGAGAAGCCGACAGGCTCAAGAGACCCCTACGCACTGCGTCGCGCGGCATTGGGTGTTATTCGTATCACAATGGCGGGCAATACGGGTTTGCCCTTGCGAGAATTTCTTTATGATATTTTTTTGGAGCAAACAAACAAGGCTGAAGCAATAGATTTAACGAATGACTTGTTAGAATTTATGCTTGAGCGTCTTAAAACCTATATGCGTGACAAAAAGAATATACCTTATGATGTTCTCAATGCGGTTTTGGAGGTCAATCAATTTGACGGCAATTTATGGGAAGTCAGTAATCATGTGGAAGATGTAAAATCTTTTATCACGACTGACGATGGGCGCAATTTATTATCCGCCTATAATCGTGCCTTTGGTATTTGCAAGTCAGAAAAAAAACTACCTGATATGCAGAACAAAAGCAGTGTTGCTATTGACGAAAATATTTATTCTATGGAGCAAGAGAAAAAATTAGCACATGCATTGCACACAAAAGAAAATAAATTTGAGTTAAAAGATTTGGCAACACTACGCCAGCCAGTTGATGATTTTTTTGAGAATGTTTTGGTGAATGATGAAGACCCGAAAGTGCGGGCAAATAGGTTTGCGATATTACAAAATCTTATTATCACAATGCGGCGGTTTGCAGCGTTTGAGTTAATAGAAAAGACGGATTAATGTCGCAAGCGTCCACGCCATATTCTGCGGATAGCGGCACATCACCCCCAGAGGATGAGGCGCCGCTTCGGCGTATTTATCATTTTGGCAATGGCGAGGCTGATGGCGATGCCAGTATGGTGCAGGTGCTTGGTGGCAAGGGCGCGAACCTTGCGGAGATGAGTAAAATGGGGTTGCCTGTGCCGTGCGGTTTCACATTGACGACAGATTTGTGTGCTTATTATCATGCGCATGACAATACATTGCCGCCAGATTTGCGCACAGATATAGAGGCGGCGATTAAAAAGTTAGAGGCGGAAACAAAGGCGGAGTTTGGTGATAATAAGAATCCACTTTTGCTATCGGTGCGTTCTGGTGCGCCCAGTTCAATGCCGGGTATGATGGATACTGTTCTTAATCTTGGTTTGAATGACGAGACGGTGCATGCGCTTGCGGCACATTTTAACGACACACGTTTTGCGTGGGATAGTTATCGGCGATTTTTACAATTATATGGTGATGTTGTTATGGGCGTGTCGCATGATAGGTTTGAAGATATATTAGATGATTATAAGTTAGAGAAAAAACTGGATAGCGATAGTGATTTCACGGCACAAGATTGGCAGCATATATGTGCGGCATTTCGTGATGCCATTGGCGAGGATACAGGGCAAGCCTTTCCGCAATCGCCTAGCGAGCAATTATGGGCGGCAGTCAGTGCGGTTTTTGCGAGTTGGCATAATCCCCGCGCTATTACTTATCGGCGTTTGCAGAACATAGCGGAAAGTCCCGGCACTGCGGTTACAATACAGGCGATGGTGTTTGGTAATTTAAGTGGTGATAGTGCGACAGGTGTTGCCTTCACGCGTAATCCCAGCACGGGGCAGGCGCGTGTATTTGGGGAGTTTCTGCCCAATGCCCAGGGCGAGGATATTGTGTCGGGCATTCGCACCCCATTGCATATCACAAAAGAGGCAAGGCTGGGGTCGTCAATGCGCGAACCTTCACTAGAGGAATCTATGCCTGAAACATTTTCGCAATTGTGTGATGTGTTTGCGCAATTAGAGGCGCGGTTTCATGATATGCAGGATATAGAGTTTACAATCCAGCAGGGGGCGCTGTTTATTTTGCAAACACGCGATGGTAAGCGCACCACTCGTGCAGGGCTAAAGATTGCAGCAGATATGGTGGGCGAAGGGATATTAACACAAGACGAGGCGGTTATGCGCCTTGACCCTATTTCCCTAGAGCAACTTTTGCACCCGACATTAGATCCCAACGCCAAATATGAGATTATTGTGAAGGGCTTGCCTGCTTCGCCGGGTGCTGCTTCGGGCAAGGTTGCGTTCACGGCGGCACAGGCG
>JAAOIL010000127.1 GCA_015163825.1 Alphaproteobacteria bacterium
CGTGAAACATTGAATGCCGTGCCAAAGGCTTCACGATTATAGGATTCAGGCACTTTTGGGGAGCTGCTTTCGGGTATAATGCAATAATAAAGTCAAAGCCGCCGGTGTTATGCCGTCAAGCCGTGCCGCTTGCCCCAAAGTTTGGGGGCGGGCATAATCTAGTTTCTGGCGCACTTCCATAGACATCCCCTCAAAACGCAAATAATCCATATCTTGCGGCAGTGTTAAGTGTTCATCACGACGAAAAGCGGCAATATCAGCCTTTTGGCGGTCTAAATAACCAGCATAACGCGCATCAACCTCTATTTGTGTGCGGATATGCTCTGCCCAATCGGCTAGTTCAGGCCATATTTTGCTAAGCATCGCCCAAGTGGTATCAGGATAGGCTAATAAATCTAATAGAGTGCGGCGCACCCCATCGGCACGGACGCTCAACCCATATTTTGCCGCTTGCGGGGGGGTGAGGCTCATCTCTTGGGCACGGGCTCGTGCCACCTGTAAATCTGCCATTTTTTGGGTGAAAGCCGCCGCCCGCAACGGCGCAACACAACCCCAATCAATGCCTTTTTGGGTTAAGCGTTGGTCGGCATTATCGGCACGCAATGATAGGCGATATTCTGCCCTTGCCGTAAACATACGATAAGGCTCGCTGACACCTTTGCTGATTAAATCATCTATCATCACACCAATATAGGCTTGCGAGCGATCAAGGTGCGCTGGACTATAATCTTCTGCAGCAACACGAGCCGCATTAATACCCGCCAACACCCCTTGCGCCGCCGCCTCTTCATAACCAGTCGTGCCATTGATTTGCCCCGCCAGAAAAAGATGAGGCAAAGCCTTGACTTCTAGCCCTAATGTCAAAGCGCGTGGGTCTATATAATCATACTCAATCGCATAGCCATAACGCAAAATACGAACATTTTCTAGCCCGCCTATCGTGCGCACAAAGGCATCTTGCACAGAACGAGGCAAAGCCGTCGATATGCCATTGGGATAAATGGTGATGTCGTCTAATCCTTCGGGCTCTAAAAATATCTGGTGGCGAGTGCGATCGGGAAAACGTGCCACTTTATCCTCCAATGACGGACAATAACGCGGCCCCACACTCTCTATTTGACCGCTATAAACAGGCGAAGCGGTAAGGTTTTCTGCCACTATTTGGCAAGTTTTCTCATTGGTGTAGGTGATATGGCAAGCCGTTTGTGGCGTGGTAATCGCCTCTGTCATAAAAGAAAATGGCTGTGGCTCAGGGTCTGCCGCTTGTGCTTCTAGTTGCGTAAAATCAATGGTTGTGGCATCTAGTCGTGCCGGTGTGCCCGTTTTGAGCCGCCCCATACGGATATTATGAGTTTTTGCCAACGCATAAAGGCGCTTTGAGAGAGCATTAGAGGCTTTTTCATCTTTATTTGTGCCAATATCATTGCTCATACGCCCCGCTCCGCGGCGTTCCTCGCCAATATGGATAACCCCGTCTAAAAATGTGCCGGTCGTCAAAACGACCGCCGCCGCCCGATAGCAATCGCCCTCAGCCGTTATAACCCCTGCTACTTTTTCATCTTCTACGATTAAATCATCAACGCCCGCTTCTATGACCACCAGATTATCTATCGCCGCTATCGCTGCTTGCATGGCTTGGCGGTATAACGCCCTATCGGCTTGGGTGCGGGGGCCTTGCACGGCGGGGCCTTTGCGCCGATTAAGCAAGCGAAACTGAATACCCGCCTCATCGGCAACCCGCCCCATCAAGCCGTCTAGGGCATCAATCTCGCGCACCAAATGCCCCTTGCCAACCCCGCCAATCGCCGGATTGCACGACATTTCACCAATGGTCGCCTGTTTATGCGTTATCAAAGCCACGCGCAAACCTTTGACCGCCCCCATACGAGCAGCAGAAGCCGCCGCCTCGCACCCCGCATGACCCCCGCCAATGACAATAACATCATAGTTTTTGTTGATTTTTTGCGTCATATTATCCCTTTATGCTCTTTTATTCTTTTACGCCGCCCCACCCAGAGATTCAAGCGTTTTAATATCAGTATCCGCAATGTTTCACGTGAAACATTTGTTTTTATTACTTGCCAATACAAAAATCGGAAAATACCA
>JAAOIL010000128.1 GCA_015163825.1 Alphaproteobacteria bacterium
CAACGGCTGACGTCCCCGAGAATGTTGCAAAACGCCTCGGTAAAGACCTAACCCCCGTCGGGGCGGAAAAGGCTGGTTCTAAATCAGGTATCCCCGCTTGGAATGGCAAAGGCATAGACGGCTCACGCCTCTTGCAGGGTTATGAAGGCGGCCCTCTACCAGACCCCTTCGCTAGCGACAAAAAACGCTACACCGTGACATCGGCAAATATGGGTAGATACAGCAAAGTCCTCACCGCAGGGCAAATCAAAATGCTGGAAACTTATCCTGACACTTATCGTTTGAATGTCTATCCATCACGCCGCACTTGTGCCTTTCCAGACTTTGTCAATAAAGGCGCTCAACGCAATGCGCGTGTCGGTAAAGTGGTTGATGATGGCAATGGTATTTCAGAAGCCTTTATGACATCACCATTCCCGATTCCTTCTTCAGGGATTGAGCTGGTCTGGAATCATACATTGCGTTATCGGGGCTTGCGCTTGGCGCGTGACTTCAACTATGCGGCGCCAACAACATCTGGCGATTACACCCTCACCTTCACCCGCGATGAGATTGTGTTTCCCTTCTCTGACCCACAATACACACGCGCTGAAGATTTGAACAATATCTCAATCTATTTTGTTGCTCACACATCTGCGCCAGCGCGTCGTGCAGGTTCGGTTGTGCTTGTGCATGAAACATTGAATATGGCTCGTGAAGGTCGCAAAGCATGGACATATAGCCCAGGCACACGCCGTGTTCGTCGTGCGCCAAATATCGCTTATGACAATCCAATCACCAATGGCGATGCGCTTGCCACTTCTGACCAATATGATGGTTATAATGGCGCCCCCGATCGCTATCACTGGACAGCAGTTGGCAAGTTTGAGAAACTCTCTCAGCAAAACAACTATAGTGCCGTGCTCACACCTTATGAATCCCTCCTACAAGTGGGACACGCCAACCCAGACGCTATGCGCTATGAACTGCGCCGCCAATGGGTTGTTGAAGGCAATCTAAGACCTCGCTCGCGTCATATTTATTCGCGCCGTGTCTTACGCTTGGACGAAGATAGCTGGCAAATCACCGCTGCCGAACTTTATGACGGCCGTGGCGAGTTATGGCGTGTGCAAGAAGCAGGTCAAGCACCTGATTACCGCCCACACTCACGGCTTTGCTTCACAACAGGTGGCGAATTCACCTATGATACTTTGGCTGGTCGTTATCTTGGTTTGGCTATGAAATCAAACCGCCCTGCTAATATCGTTGACGAAGGCTTAGAATATCTAACGCCAGAATACTACACACCGTCGAGTATTAAAAAACTAGGTCGTTAATCTTACTTTCACGACCAAAAGGAAAGGGCGGCACCGCAATAAGTGTCGCCCTTTTTCTTTGCATATAACATAGGGAGAAAAATTATGCGCTTACAGGGAAAAATGGCACTTATAACAGGGGCGGCATCGGGGCTAGGGCGGGCAACCGCACAACTTTTTGCCAAAGAAGGGGCAAAAGTCGCCATAACAGACATTGATACCGCAGGCGCGGCTGAATCTGTGGATATGATAAAAGCCGTCGGCGGCGAAGCATTCGCCTATAAACACGATGTCACCCAAGAAAAAGAATGGCAAGCCGTGCTCACTGCCGCCCATGAAGATATGGGTGGTCTTAATATATTGGTTAATAATGCCGGTATTGGTGGCGGCTCCACCGTTGAGGACACCGACTTTGCCACTTGGAAACGCGTCCATGAGGTTGATGTGGATAGTGTATTTCTAGGGTGCAAATATGCCATTCCCCTTATGCGGGCGCATGCGCCGGGCGCGATTGTTAATGTCTCGTCCATTGCCGGGTTGATTGCGGGGCATAATATGGCGGCTTATAATTCTGCCAAAGCGGGTGTCTGGCTTTTATCAAAATCGGTAGCGTTGCATTGTGCCAAACGCGGTTATCGTATCCGTAGCAATAGTGTGCATCCGACATTTATAGACACGCCGATTTTAGATCGTATGGCAGCCGATATTGGCAAAGAAGCACTAACAAAAAAACTCGCCCGCCAAGTGCCACTCGGCACAATAGGCGAGCCTAATGATGTCGCCTATGCCATTCTTTATCTGGCTTCTGATGAGAGCAAGTTTGTTACAGGGGCAGAAATCAAAATTGATGGCGGCATTTCTGCAATGTAATTCACTTTATGGGAACTGCCAATGCTAACACCCGCCGATGATTACCCCCTCCACCAAACCCCAGAGCCATTTGCTTTTTCTGGCGGCGATCGCAATTTCTACGACCGCTTCTTCTTCAATGGCTATGATGAAAAGAGCGATATTATTTTTGCGTTGGCATTGGGCGTTTATCCCCAATTGGGCATTATGGATGCCGC
>JAAOIL010000129.1 GCA_015163825.1 Alphaproteobacteria bacterium
CTTTCTACTGCTGGCTCTACTATTGATTCTACTACTGGCTCTAACACACCCAAAAATAAGGGGCAAAATATCGCTCAATATAAAGGGCAAAATATCTCCCCTAATATAGAGACGTCTGTTGTTGGGGAGCTGGTTGTGCGACTTTTACAAGCCGCCCCTTATGATGATTTGCTACCGTCCCTTACCGATAAGCCCCTTATTCATAAGCCCCTTATTCATCAACCCCCTACCCATCAACCCCCTACCGATCAAAATAAAACGATAAAAACTATCCTTGCTCCTCTTATTCCTCTGGCGGCACGCGGGGTGCCAAATGCGGCGCAGATACAATCGCTTTATTTAACGTGGCGGCTATCGCTATCTTTGCCTTTATCACAAAATAAAGCGGATACTACGCCCGCCCCACCGTCCCTATTGGTGTGGTTGCATAATATCAGTGGCGGGCGCATTACATTGACACCCATTCCAAAAACTTCACAACACCCTCTACAAAACACACTACCTATAGCAACCCCCCTAAAAATAAAGCGTCTTTTATATGCCCTAGATGATGCGGCACGACTACAAGATTTTGCAACGGCTTTGCGTGTTAGCGAACATCTTGCTCTGGCGTTAAATCTAGACGAGGATAAAGCCTTTATGAAATGGCGCACACACACCTTACTTTATGTGCGGCTCGCCCCGACCATAGCGCGGCTTATTGATCTGCACATCTATAAACCCCCCTATGAAGGAGTCCGCTAATGCGTCCTCTCCTTTTCATTTTAATCGCTGCCATTATGCTAGGTGGTGTGGTGGGTTTTGTGGCGAATGTGCCGGGTGCTCTTATTGTGCCGCTAGGGGGCTGGCAAGTTGAAATATCACTCGCTTTATTCGTTGGTATTTTATTGCTGGTTTTATTGGCATTATGGATTTTGATATTATGCGCACGGCTGATATTACAAGCCCCCAAAGAACAATGGCGGGAATGGCAGGGGTGGTTTCGTGGCCGCCGCCTCACCCGACAGCGCACCCAACAGCGCACCCAACAACGTGATGCGACCCGCGCCTGGGCACAAGCGGTGCTGGTCTTATATCAAGATACCAATAATTCTGCTGCTCTACAGGCGGCGCTTGCCAAAGCCAAACGGGCTCTGCCTGAGGCGGCACTGACTTATTTATTACGCGGCGCTTCTATGCAAGATGAAAAAACCCGCACCCAGATTTATAATGATATGACACACACCCCCGACCCCGAAACGCAACTTTTTGGGTGGGTTGGTTTATTGTTGCAAGCGCGTAAATCCAATTATGAAGGCGGTGATAATAAAAGGGCGGCAGATTTTGCGGCACAGATTTCTGCCCTTATGGATGATGATAATAAAGAGTGGCTGCAACACATATTATAAGCGGCATATTTCACCTTATATACAATCTCCCCCCTTACAAAGAAAGATATTAAAATTTATCTTTACACTCTCACGCTTACCCCATAGACTAGACACATAGATAAAGGGAGCATCTTATGACACATATTCTTTCGCGTTTTAGCGCCATATTTTTATTTGTATTGGCATTTTCGCCGCATGTGGTTTTGGCACAAAACAACCCGACCCCTTTTGAGTATTCGGCACAAAGTGCGCGGGTTCAAAATGGTTTATTATTAGATGTGGCTTTGGTTGATAAGCGTCTTGTGGCGGTTGGTCAGCATGGTCATATTATTTATTCGGATGATACGGGCAACACTTGGGTTCAGGCGGTGGATGTCCCCACTCGCAGCACATTGACGGATATTATTTTCCTAGATAGCAAGACGGGTTTTGCGGTCGGTCATGATTCGGTTATTTTACGCACGCAAGATGCGGGCGAGACTTGGCAGTTACAATATAGTGAGCGCCGTGGCGAGGATCCTTTATTTGGGGTGCATTTCACTAATCAGCGTCATGGGATTGCGGTTGGGGCTTTCTCGCGCGTTTTAGAGACGCAAGATGGTGGCAAGACTTGGGCAAAGCGCACATTGATAGAGGGTTCGTTTGACGATTTCCACTTAAACGGCATTTTCGCAGACCGCCATGACAATATATATATACCCGCAGAGTTCGGCGCGGTTTATAAATCCACAGATAAGGGCAGAACCTTTACGGCGATAGAAACCCCTTATGAGGGTTCTTTTTGGGGTGGTATGGCACTAGATAATGACAATATCCTTATTTGGGGTATGCGTGGCAATGCGTTTATGTCTGCTAATGAGGGCAAATTATGGAATAAAGTCACCACCAATACAGACCGCTCTATCACGGGCGGGGTGCAATTACGCAATGGCGATGTTGTTTTAACGGGGCTATCGGGTTTGGTGCTGGTTTCAGATGATGAGGGCGAAAGTTTTGCGCCAACCGTGCGCTCCGACAGGCTTTCTTTTGGCACGGCGGCGGCGAGCGACACAAAAGACACCGTTTTACTCTTCGGCGTCCCCGGCATTGTCAGGCATGAATTAAGTAATTAGCCTCTTTCTTTAAGGGGGGAGCGTGGCTTGTGTCTTGCCATTACTTTCTAACCCCCTGTCGGGGCTTATAAAGTGGCAAGCCTACAAACCACCCCCCCTTATGCGCTTAATTTATTTCATTAATATATGGCATAATCCACAAATCCATAGTATAAGTTCATCATTAATAAGCCAACGCAGAATTCACGGAGAATCTAATGTCTATTTTCATCACGACGCTTCAATCAAAAGAAGAAGAGATAGGAAGCAAGATAAGCACATCATATGAGGGGTCTTATTATAGGCTCCCTGATACGAGTGTTTACTTAATTTCTACGGCTGACTTCTCGGAAGAGATTTGCGAAAAAATAGGTCTAAAGGGTGAAGACAGAATAGAGGGTGCTTTGGGGGCGGTTTTCAAGATGAATTCTTCTTATGCGGGTTATAGCACCCAAAATTTGTGGGACTGGATAGAGCGAGCCAGCGGTGAGTAGCAGTCCAAGCGATACTGCGCCTTCGCCTAGTGCGCTCAAGACTTTCCATGCCAGCAATGATGATAGTCGTCTATTGCGGCAAGAGCAACGCATAGATACGATAGATGAACGCCTTCGCGTGGCTGAAAATACGCAAACGCAGATGGTGGAGCGTCTAAAGTATATGCCCACAAGGGATGAGATCCTTTGGCTATTCATCAAATTCACATTGGGTCAGGCGGCTTTTATTGCTGTCCTTATTGGATTTGCCGTTAGTTACTTGAAGTAATATCTTATAAGACGATTAACCCTTGCGCCGCCGCAACGCCGCTCTTTAATTTAAGGGGGCGACCCCCCATTCGCGCCTCCTTTATTTAGAATGGGCAAAATTCCCCCAACCATATTATTCCCGCTCACGGAGCGGTAAAATATGGTTAGTCCCCTGACTTTATACTTACTCTGTGGCACTGACTCTCATACCAAAGCACATAAGGGGGGAGCGTGGCTTGTGTCTTGCCATTACTTTCTAACCCCCTGTCGGGGCTTATAAAGTGGCAAGCCTACAAACCACCCCCCCTTAAGAAAATCAGAATTTCCCACAAAGCACCCCCTCCAGTCTTGGGATATACCCC
>JAAOIL010000130.1 GCA_015163825.1 Alphaproteobacteria bacterium
GGCTTGTCCTTATGACCCAAAATAGCGGGAATAAGGCTTGTCCTTATGACCCAAAATAGCGGGAATAAGGCTTGTCCTTATGACCCAAAATAGCGGGAATAAGGCTTGTCCTTATGACCCAAAATAGAGGTTTTACAGGCTCCAGTCGCGCTTGACACCCATAAATATAAGCAGAGGCACGGCGATAAAGATTGAGGAATATGTGCCAACGACAACACCCCACATCATAGCGAAAGTGAAACCTGCTATCACTTCCCCCCCCAGAGTATAAAGAGCGATAAGTGCCAGCAATGTCGTGCTAGAGGTCATCACCGTGCGCGAAAGTGTTTCATTAACGGCTAGATCCAGCACTTCTGCTAGGTCTCGCTTTTTATATTTACGCAGGTTTTCACGCACCCTATCATAGACAATCACCGTGTCATTCATGGAATAGCCGACAATCGTCAGAATTGCCGCAAGGATAGATAGGTTGAACTCCAATTGTAAAACAGAGAATATACCGATAGTCAGCAACACATCATGGGTCAGGGCTATCACCGCCCCCACCCCGAACTGCCATTCAAAACGGAACCAGATATAAATCAGCATCGCCGCCAACGCCGCCAGCACCGCAAATGCCCCGCTTTGGATTAGCTCCGCACTGACTTTGGGACCCACCACCTCTACACGGCGAATTTCAAAATCCCCCGCTAACTCTGTGCGGATTTTCGCCACGACACTTAAATCTTCTGCCGCAGTAGTTGCATTGGCAGATTGCGCCACCCTTATCAGCACATCATTTTGGGAGCCGAATTCTTGTATTTGCGTATCCCCCATATTCAGCCGTGCCAACCGCCCTCGCAAGGCGGCAATATCAACGGTATCATTGCTTGAGACCTCCACCAAGGTGCCACCAATGAAATCAATCCCGAAATTGAGCCCCTGTGTTGCCGAAGCCAATACAGACCCAACCAACAAAACCCCCGAAAGAACAAACGCAATAAATCGCAAACGCACAAACTGCACATTTGTCGTTGCGGGGATTAATTTTAATGTCCAATTCCACATATCTATTCTCCTGCCGCCTTAAATGGGCAGCACCTTTGTGCCGCTATTGTTCGCCCGTGCATAGAACGACACAAAAAAGCGTGTTAAAGTAAAAGCCGTAAAGACCGAAGTCACAATGCCTATCGCCAGTGTTACGGCGAAGCCCCGAATAGGACCACTGCCCAATTGGAATAAGATGATTGCCGCTAGCAATGTTGTGATATTGGCATCTAATATCGTGCCTAAGGCGCGGCGATAGCCACTATCTAGGGCGATGAGTTTGCCTTTACCCGCACGAATTTCTTCTCTTATGCGTTCAAAGATGAGAACATTGGCGTCTACTGCCATACCGACGGTCAGCACGATTCCCGCTATGCCCGGCAGTGTCAACGTTGCTTGCAGAGCCGATAGCACTGCCATAATCAGCAACAGATTTATAATGAGGGCGACATCTGCCATAAGCCCGAACACATTATAGCTGAGCACCATAAACACCACGACAGCGATGAAGCCGATAATCAAGGCGATGCGCCCTGCGGCGATACTATCTGCACCCAAGCCCGGACCAACCGTGCGTTCTTCTAATATATGCATCGGGGCGGGTAATGCCCCTGCCCTCAATAATATGGCTAAATCATTTGCTTCTTGTGTCGTGAAGTTGCCCGTGATACGCCCCGACCCCCCCAATATCGCAGATTGAATAACAGGGGCAGAGATGATTTTGTCGTCCAGCACAATAGCGAAAGGACGACCGATATTTTTTGAAGTGACCTCGCCAAACTTCTTCGCCCCTGTGGAATCGAAACGGAACAACACTTCGGGCGACCCTGTTTGTTGGTCAAAGCCGATAGAGGCATCCGTCAGGTTTTCCCCACTGACAATGGCACGGCGGCGAATGAGATAAGGCACAGATGGTTCGCTATCGGTATAGACGAGGCGTGTAGCGGGTGGTTGTCGTGTGCCCGACAAAACTTCTCTGGCACTTATGCTAGGCTCCACCAGATGGAAATTCATTTTCGCTGTTTGCCCTAATAAATCTTTCAGGCGTTGTGGGTCGTCCAAGCCCGGCACTTGCACTAATATGCGTGTTGCCCCTTGCCTCTGGATTGTAGGCTCGGTCGTGCCTAGTTCATCTACACGGCGACGAATAATCTCCATTGATTGTTGCACGGTGCGACTATTGAGTGCCACCACCGCTTCCTCTGTCAGGGTGATGATGAAAAGCGTATCGCTAGGATTGCTGACTTCCAGATTAACCGCACCAGAAAACCCGCCGAATAGACTGCTCTCCACTGGTGTTACGAGTTCGCCTAGCACACGTTCTGCTTCGTCACTTTGGGCGGGGTCGCGCAACACAACAGAAACACCCCCTGTGCTTCGCCCCAATTTGGTGTAGCCAATCTTCGCCTTGCGCAAAGACCTGCGTGTATCGGATATAAGCGTGTCTAATCTTTCACGCACCACCGCATTTGTATCCACATCCAGCAATAGGTGCGAACCGCCGCGCAAATCTAGCCCCAGATTCAACTGCCCCGATGGCAGAAAATCTGGCAGAGAGAGACGCGTTTTCTCCCCCATAAAATTGGGGGCGGCGAATAGCGCACCAACGATAATCGCCAACACCAAGCCAGCTATTTTAAGGGGGGAAAAATATAGCATTCTACTCAATCTTTTTTAGGCGCGTCTTTTTTATCCACCGAGACGAGCATTGTCTTGATAACGGTTAAGCGTGTATCATTGACATCTATCTCTACCTCATCGTCATTGACTTTGGCGACCTTGCCGACCAAACCGCCTTGCGTGACGACTTTATCGCCTCTTTGCACGGCACTTATCATCTCCGTATGCGATTTTTGTCGCCTTTGTTGCGGGCGAATAATCATGAAATAGATGATGGCAAACACCATCACCAATGGGAATAGGACTTCAAAAATTGCGCCTCCTGCAGATGCGTCTGCGGCGTAAGCGGGTGTTATCATGAGTTTGATTCTCCTTTTTGTATAAGGCAAGTATAAAGCAAATAGCGCAAATTTCTAGCCCTATATTAGCGATTTTGGATTAACGGCTCTTGTGCCTTTTCGCAATTCAAAATGGAGTTGCGGTGAGGCGACATTTCCTGTTTGCCCGACATTGGCTATGGTTTGCCCTTGCTTGACTTTATCGCCCCGCCTGACATGAAAGCGAGAGGTATGGGCATAAGCCGAGACCCAGCCATCACTATGGCGAACGAGCAATAGATTACCATAGCCGCGCAATTCATTACCCGCATAAACGACCACGCCATTTTCTGTGGCTTTGATGGGTGCGCCTTTGGCGGCAGCGATATTGATTCCGTCATTGTGTAGCCCCCCGCCTTTGGCGCCATATTCTGATATGACTTTGCCATTGAGGGGGCGCAAGAATCGCCCTGTTCTGCGAGGGAGCGTGGTGGATTTTCCAGCCGATTTCCCAGAAGGTTTAGAGACAGGCTTGCGAAAACGGGGGGCTTGAACTTGTCGTGTTGCCCTTGATGGTGAGGGCGGTGGGCGCACCACCCCTTTGCTGCCGCCATAGGGTATCGCCAGTTTTTGCCCGACCCGAAGCGCATAGGGTTGGTCTAAATGATTTGCTCTCGCCAGTGCCGACATATCCACCCCATAATAGCGTGATAGACTATAGAGTGTGTCGCCCTGCCCGACCTGATGGATATGCGATTTTGGCAGACGCACTTCATCGCCAACATTAAGCGCAAATGGCGCGCGGGCATTATTCATCTCTATCAAAGCCCGCAACGACACATTATAGCGTGTCGCAATGCGATAATAATTATCCCCCTTACGGGCTTTCACAAGGCTTTTGCTGGGGCGCAAAACATTGGATAATGCTCTATCAAAGAAATTTTTATCGGCGATGTCGCCGCTATTGCTGTCATACCAGCGATTGCTGCTTATTGGACTACACGCCGCCAGCACCATAACAAGAACAAATAAATGTCGCATCACCTCACCCCAGCAACTTATCCATCTTGCGCTTGAGAGATATATTCGTGTGATCCATCTGCAAAGGCGTGATAGAAATCTCGCCTCGCATTATTGCCGCTAAATCTGTTTGCACAGGTGGATTCGGCATAATGCGCTGGAAACTATACCAGTAATACGGCACATTACGAGGGTCCCGCCTTTCCTCTAGCGCAATAATATCTTGGTCGCGCTTGCCCTGAATCGTAACGCTGGTTTTGCATTTATCCTTCGGGTCTATATCGGGGAAATTGACATTCATTAAAGTGCCTGTGTCCCATTTCATCTTTAAGAGTTGGCGAATAATTCTTGCGCCATGCTTTTCTGCCACGCCAAACCTTATTTTGCGTTTGTAAAATAATGTCACCGCTTGGCTGAGCGCAATGGAGGGAATACCAAAAACCGTTCCCTCTTTTGCTCCCGCCACCGTGCCCGAATAACTGACATCCTCCGCAATGTTCTGCCCCGCATTAACGCCCGAAATAATAAGGTCGGGGGGGTTATCTTTCATCACAACACGTGTGGCTATCATCACGCAATCGGTGGGTGTTCCGCCAACGGCGTATCGCTTTGCGCCCTTTTTAAGCAAGCGCACAGGGCGAGACAGGCTAAGCGAATGGCTTGCGCCGCTTTGCTCTTCACTGGGGGCGAACACCCAAACATCATCGGATAATTGCTTGGCGATTTTTAGCGCCACTTTTAAGCCCGTTGCATGGATTCCATCATCGTTAGTGACGAGTATTCTGCCAACTGGTTTAGACATTATTTGCGACCTCTATCTTTGTTGCCCCATTCATATATTTTTGTAAAACTTCGGGGATGGTGACGCTGCCATCTTCGTTATAATAATTTTCTAGCACCGCAACCAGAGTGCGCCCTACCGCCAGCCCCGACCCATTGAGGGTATGCACAAAACGTGTTTTCTTCTCGCCCTGATGGCGATAGCGAGCATTCATGCGCCGTGCTTGAAAATCGCCACAATAAGAACAACTAGAAATCTCTCTATACGCCCCCTGCCCTGGCAGCCACACTTCTAAATCATAAGTTTTACGAGCCGAGAACCCCATATCGCCCGTGCAAAGCAGCATCACCCGATAGGGTAAATCTAATTGCTTCAAAACTTCTTCGGCACAATTGGTTAGGCGTTCTAGTTCTTTCTCGCCTTCATCTTCATCAACAATACTGACGAGTTCAACTTTATTGAACTGGTGCAGGCGTATCATACCGCGTGTATCACGACCGGCAGAACCCGCCTCTGAACGAAAGCAAGGGGTTAGTGCCGTATAACGCATGGGTAATTTTTCCGCCTCTATAATCTGTTCGCGCACCAGATTAGAAAGCGTCACCTCTGCTGTGGAGGTTAGCCAATAACCATTCGTGGTTTTGAATAAATCTTCCTCAAACTTTGGCAATTGTCCGACACCAAACACCGCCTCATCACGCACCAATAAAGGCGGGGTGATTTCGGTATAGCCGAATTCTTGTGTGTGGAGGTCTAGCATAAACTGACCAAGCGCCCGCTCTAGCCTTGCTAAATCACCCTTTAATATAACAAACCTTGCGCCCGACA
>JAAOIL010000131.1 GCA_015163825.1 Alphaproteobacteria bacterium
AGCAGCATAACCACACGCCCCCCATAACTGACGCAAAAAGTTTGCCGTTGATGTTTTACCATTCGTGCCAGTGATACAGGCAAAGTTTTCAGGGCGATAATCAAAAAACCGAGACGCCATATAAGCCAATTCTTGGCGAGGGTTATCGGCAATAATTAACGGCACTTGAATAGATGGCACTTCTGAATCCGACAATATAACTGCCGCCCCTTGCGCTACGGCTTCGGGGATAAAATCACGCCCATGCGCAGACACACCCGACACACCCGCTAATGCCGCAAATAAATATCCCGATTTTACCTTGCGACTATCAGCACTTAATCCACGAATATCTATCGTTGCCATCGCTGGGGATAGCCGCTTGTCATTCGGCAAAAGGGCATCAAGACGCATCGGCACCCCCTATTGTTTTCGCTTGTGGATGCACACGACTAGGCATAACACCCAAAAATAAAGCAGCCCGACTTATAATCTCTGCCGCCACCGGCGCGGCATTCCACCCCGCTAGAGAAAAACCAAATGTTTCATCTGTGCCTTGTGGTTCGTCCAGCATAACCATAAGGGCATAACGCGGATTTTGCGCCGGAAAAGCACCGACAAAAGATGTGACCAACGCATCATCGCTATATTTGCCGTCTTGTGGTTTGTTGGCAGACCCTGTTTTGCCCAACATGGGATAGCCTTCAACATCTGCCTTGCGCCCCGTACCATCGGAAATAACAGAACGCATTATGCGGCGCAAATGCGCACTTGTATCAGCAGAAATCACCCGCCGCCCGACTGGCACATCAATACGGCGCAAACTAGGCGGATATAAAACACCGCCATTAACCATCGCCGCTGTCGCCACTAACGCATGAAGCGGGGTTATCGCCAACCCATGCCCAAAAGATGATGTCGCGCGTTCAATGTCTGTCCAACGCGTGGGGAATATCGGGTGCGCTGTCTCTGGTAAATCAAAATAAAGCGGCTCCGTAAAAGATAAATCCGCCAGAAAATCATAATGGGTTTGCGCGGGCACACGCAATGCCAAAAGCGCCGACCCTATATTAGAAGAATACGCAACAATTTCATCTATAGTTAAGGCGTGGTCTTGTCCGTGAATGTCGGTGATTTGATAACCGCCAATCTGCAATGGCTGTGAAGTTTCAAATGTTTCTGTCACAGTGACCGCCCCACTCTCTAACGCCATCGCCGCTGTGAATATCTTGAAAATAGATCCCAATTCATAAACACCAAAAGTCATACGATTAAACTGATTCAATGTCGGCGAGGCTTGCGGCTTATTCGCATCAAAGTCGGGCAGAGACACAAGCGCAATAATCTCGCCATTGTGGATATTCATTATCGCCGCCGCCGCCGCTTTCGTCTTATACGCCGCCATCGCCGATAATAACGCATCACGCATAATATGCTGCACCCGAATATCAAGTGTCGTTGTAAAAGAACTGGTGGGTTCTATTTTGTCTAACGTTTGCTCTAGCCCTGATAATCCGTGTTGCATATCAGCATCGGCAAAGCCTGTAATGTGCGCGGCAGTCGCCCCTGTCGGATAAACCCGATGCGGCGACGGGCGCAATTGCAAAGCAGGATTACCCAAATGTAAAACCGCTTGATGTTGGTGCGGGGTTAGCCCTCTTTGTAAAATGACATAACGACTTTCACCCGACAATAAACGCAAAGCACGGCTGGTGTTTAAGTCTGGCACGATTTGTTTCAATTGTTCCACAACATCATGCGGATTATCAAAAGCGGAGGCATCTGCCCCCAATATCGTCATACTGATTTGTGTGGCGAGAATAACATCATTGCGATCTTTAATAATCGCACGAGGCGCTTGCAATGTTTGCGGGAATTGCGGAGATTGCGACACTTGCACAAGGGGTGGTGTGGTGGTTTCTAATGTTAGCCCCCCGAGGCGCACCCCTAAAACCGCGAACGCCAACACAAATAGATATTGCGCCAAGAGCAATCGCCGATTTGTTTTTAATGTTTGCGGATTTTGTTGAGCAAAAGCGAGGTTTTCAATTGATTGTCCACGTTGATATAATGCGGTAGCCAAATCACCGCCAGCACGAACTGCATAAAGATTATTGCGATGGCTCAAACTGGTTCTCCCCCGCTTCTAGCGATGTTAATGTGGCAGGTGATTTTGATTGCCATGCATTGCCTATTTGGCTGACTTTCATTTGCCCTAGCGATAGATATTGTTGTGCGAGTTTTTGTAATCGTTGCGGGCTGTTGAGGCTGCTCCATTCTGCACGGAGCGTCTGTTGCATATCGCGCTCTAGGCGAATATCGCTCTTTATATTTTTCATGTGTTGTGCCGCATCATCTGCGCCATCATTGATTAAGAAATATGTCGGGAAAAGTATTCCCAATGCCAGTGCTAAGCCTATAAAAATACGTTTCATGATGTCGCCTCCATATAATCTTGCCTATAATCTTGAATGCGCGGTGCGCGGTTTGGCATAAGGTCGCCTATGGTTTCATCATAGGCGGGGGCATTGGTGCGGTGCGCCACACGCAACCGTGCCGATCTTGCGCGGGGATTATTATCAATCTCTGTTTGTTGTGCCGAAATCGGCTTGCGCTTTTTCAAAACAAAACGAGGCGCAACTTCTTCTGCTTCTGGCAAGTGGCGTGAAGGACGTGGCGCATAAGCAGATCGTGCTGTTAAAAATTGCTTCACCATTCTATCTTCTAGGGAATGGAAAGTAACAACCGCTAATGTGCCGCCTTCTTTTAATATCTGCTCCGCATTTGTGAGGGCTTTTAAGAGTTCCCCCAGCTCATCATTTAAGTAAATCCGCAACGCTTGGAATGTGCGTGTGGCGGGATGGGTTTCGCGCGGACGCGGCTGCCCCAAAATGCTGCAAATAATATCGCTTAGTTCATGGGTGCGAGTGATGTCGCCTTGTTCGCGGCGGTGAATAATAGCACGTGCAATGGCACGGGCGCGTCTTTCTTCACCATAAACAGCGATAATGGTGGCGAGTAAATCCATATTCGCATCATTGACGAGGTCTTGCGCTGTCAAACCTTCCTCGCCCATACGCATATCTAACGGACCATCGCGCATAAAAGAAAATCCGCGTGTGCCATCATCTAACTGCATAGACGACACGCCTAAATCTAACATAACGCCATCAACATTATCAAAACCCGCATTTTGGGCGACCTCTACCATATCACCAAAACACGCCGCACAAAAATGTAGGCGGTCGCCATAATGTGCTTTCAATTCTTGCGCAAATGTAAAAACATGGGGGTCTCTATCTATGGCAAGCACCGCACAATCTGCCGTTTGCAAAACCGCTTTCGTATAACCACCGCTGCCGAAAGTGGCGTCTATATATATGCCGCCCTCGCACGGTGCTAATGCCGCCACCACCTCTTGCGCTAATACGGCGATATGGGGGGCGGGACTCATTGCGTATCCCCTCTTTTGATTTTGGCGGGCGATGTGAGACCTTGCAAAAGTTTCGCCGCTTCAGAGCGCTGAACATCGGTGCGCGTGGCGGTATAAGCCTTCGGCTCCCATATCTGGAAACGCTCGCCCAGACCAACAAAGCAAATCTCTTTATCTATTCCCGCATGGTCTAATAATGTCGGGGATGGAATAACCCGCCCCTCGCCATCAAAACTTAGAAACTCGCTACGCCCGAATATCGCATCATTCAAAAGGGCGCGCTCTTGCGTGAAGGGATCAAACTCCTCCAACATTATGCCAATGCTATCACGCCAAGCCGCACCGCCCCCTTCTATCGTCGCCCCCTCTAATGAGGGATAAACAAAAATGCCATGCCGACTAGCATTGGACGCAGACGTAATATCTACACCTTGCTCTGCTATCGCCGTGCGCCAGCCCGCAGGGACCGAAACCCGACCCTTGCTATCTATCTTGTTTATGGACGTGGATAAAAACAACGCCATAGTTCCCTTCTCTTTCCCTTTTGCCCTAAATGCTTCCGCCCCCGCTCCACTGGTGATTCGGGGGTTTTTACACTTATGGGCTATCTTGGGATAGCATGTGGATATTTGGGTGTCAATGGGGATATTTGTGGATATTCTATCGGGAAAGCCTATAAATCCGCCATAATTGGGGGAAATTAGATGGAAATCACCAATAATCCCTTATTTTACAAGGGATTATGAGGTTTTTAGAGGAAATTTGAGGAAATTAGGGCTATTTTTGGTGAAATAGTAGATAGGCAGCATATATTGGCTTGGTGCTTACAAGCCAATATGTGCCAAACCCATAATTGATTTAGGAAAGAAAATGAGGGGTCATAGGGGAGCCGTCCCCTATATAATAATGAGGGGTCATAGGGGATACGTCCCCCACAAAGAGCGTCCCCCCCTATATAATAATGTGCGTCGGATAGTCTATAAGCCGGGTTCTGTAGTCAAAGACTGATCATCATCCATCTCGACCTCATATTACTATGAGGCTCTAGCAACCTACCCGAGTGGAATCCGAAAACAGATATCTCCACTCCTATTTGGTTTTGCTCCCGACGGGGTTTGCCCTGCCACTATCGTCACCGATAGCGCGGTGCGCTCTTACCGCACCATTTCACCCTTACCCGAAGGCGGTATATTTTCTGCGGCACTTTCCCTAGAGTTACCTCTGCTGGTCGTTATCCAGCGTCGTGTTTTCGTGGAGCCCGGACTTTCCTCACCACCTTCTTACGAAGCCAGCGCGATGACCCAACCATCCGACGCCATTTGGGTTTAGACTTTATGGATAAGGTCGTCAATAATTGATTGCAGGATTGATTGCAGGACTGATTGCAGAGCGGCACAGGCGATACCATCAATTTTTTGCGGCATAAAGTGTCGTTGGAAGGCGATTATCACTTGCTGCATTTTTCCCCCAAAGATGCCATCGCAGGTAATATCATAGCCATAGGTGGCGAGGTTTTGTTGCAGCGCCATCACAGCCTCCCCCGCATTCTCCCCCGCATTCCCCATATACAAGGGCGGCACATTAAGCGGCATATTATTATCCACCCAAACCCCTATGCCTTTGCTGGCGAGGTGTTGCCAATCTAGGGCTTCGCCCGGATCGCGTTTGCGATAGGGGGCGACATCACTATGCCCCAATATATGGCGAGGCGGGATATTATGCCGTGCCATAATCTCTTGTGCGAGGGTGATGAGTGCGTCTATTTGTGCGGCGGGATAATCTGCCATCACATCGCCTTTATGTCCCTCGTGTTGTAGTTCAATACCGATGGAGGCGCTGTTGATGTCTTGCACCCCCCTCCACGATGCCACACCCGCATGCCATGCGCGGCGGTCTTCTTTGACGAGGTGAAAGATTTCGCCTCCCTCATCTATCAGATAATGGGCGGAGACTTTTGCCGCCCCATCGCAAAGTTTTTGCAAAGCCAGTTGCGCATTTTTCATATCGGTATAATGCACGAGCAACATATCTATGGAACGTTGGCGCACATCGTGATTGGGTGAGGGATACCACACCATAGATTACAACACCGACCCTGCGGGTGCTACTTCTCGTTTCCGCAAGGCTATCATAAGCACACCGAACAGAGTGATGCTGCCGCCTATCCAGAAGCGCATACTCAACTCGTCCCCCCACACGAGCACGCCGAATATCACGCCGAATACTGGTGCCATAAGTGTTAGTGGTGAGATGACAGAGACATCATATTTTTTGAGGAGATAATACATGCCTGCGTGTCCGATGAGGCTGGCACCAAAGGCGGTAAACGCCACCCCACCCCACGCGACCCAGCTGGCAGATTGCAAGACTTCTATATGATTATCTTCAAACACTAATGACACAGCGAATAAGGGGGCGAAGCTTAAAGTGGCTATCCATGCTTGCATTTGATAGACGCCGATTTGTCTTATCTGTTTCATTAATATCGTGCCGTAAGCCCCCAATATGGCGGAGCCCAGCACCAACCATATACCGATGCGTTCGTCTGCGACGGCGGGGTCAAAACTGATAATGACCACGCCTACAAAGGCGGCGAGGATACCGAATAGGCGACGCCCCCCTATTGTTTCGTTCAATAAAAAGACGGATAGCACGGTACTTATCGGCACACCTAATTGCGTAACGACAGCGACGGCGGATACATTCTCCGCCACTTTCATACCACCATAAAATAGCACGAAATGTGCCGAGCCTAGAAAGAAGGATAGCATTAAAATATAGGGCATACGCCCCGGCACTATTTTTAAGAACGGCAACAGCAGCAAGCATAATAATAAATAACGTAGCCCTGTGAATAATATGGGGGGGATTTCTTCCACAGCCGCCTTACCAGCGACAAAGGTGAAGCCCCAAATGACGCAAATAACAAACAACATCAGGAAGTGTTTTATAGACATAAATAGGCTATAGCATATTTAACGATATTTAATATAGGAAAGAATATGCCCGCTTTACTTTTTGATTTAGACGGAACGCTAGCCGACACCGCGCCAGATTTATGCGCCGCGATGAACCATGTGCTGGAGCAATATGGACACCCCCCCATCGGCATTGCTGCGATGCGCGCCATGATAGGCGGCGGGGCGCGGGTTATTTTGCAGCGCGGGTTCAATGCTTGCGGCGTAGATATAACGCCAACGGAATTGGATAAAGCGACAGAGTTATTTCTCACCTATTATGATGACAATATAGATGTGCATACAAAACTATATCCCCATATCTTATCGGTATTAGAGGCGGCACAAATGGCGGATATAAAAATGGCGGTGGTCACGAATAAACGCGAAGGCTTATCGGCGAAACTTTTATATCGTTTGCATATACACCGATATTTTATAACATTGGTCGGCGGTGATAGTTTGCCAACACGAAAGCCCGACCCCGCCCCCATAGCGGAAGCCTTGCGCCGTTTGCAAGTTCCCCCGCAAGAGGCGGTGATGATTGGCGATAGTGAAGCCGATGTTGAGGCGGCGAAGGCGGCGGGTGTCGCTTGTGTCTGCGTCAGTTTTGGCTATACACAAACCCCGCCTGCCCAATTGGGGGCAGACGCTTTGATAGATGATTTTGCGGAATTAATCCCCACCTTGCAGAGGCTTAAACCTACTTTATACAGCGTCTTTGATGTCAAGTGAATCGCGCAGTTCGCGTTTCACAAACTTACCACTGGCATTGCGAGGCAAAGATTCTGTGCGGAACCAAATATAACGCGGCACCTTAAACTTGGCGACAAGTTTGGCGCAATGGGCGCGCAGTTCTTCGCTTGTTAGGGTGGCACCTTGTGCGATGACAACGGCGATACCCACTTCTTCGCCCATTCTATCGTCTGGCACACCAAAGGCGGTGCATTCTGCCACGGCATTATGTTTGAAAACGGTGCTTTCAATTTCCGCACAATAGATATTTTCCCCGCCACGCAAGACCATATCTTTGACACGATCCACGATGTAGATAAAACCTTCTTCATCTATGCGCGCGATGTCGCCTGTGCGTAGCCAGCCATCTTGTATGCTTTCTGCTGTCTCTTCCGCCCGATTGAGATAGCCTTTAATAACATTAGCACCTTTGACGCAAAGTTCCCCTACTTCGCCTTGCGCCAAATCATTGCCATCGGCATCAATACATTTGCCTTCAAGAGTTGGCACTAATGGTCCGGCACTTTCGGGGCGGTCAATAAAGTAATCGTTGGCAACGGCAGTGATGATGCCGCAAACTTCTGTCATACCATAACCAGTGGCGGCTTTGCCATTCGCTAGGGCGGCATCAATCTTGCCGACCAAATCTGGCTGTAATTGTGCGCCACCGCCCCCCAAAGCCGTTAAGGATGATGTGTCGTATTTTTCAAAATCAGGGTGCGCCAAAATTTCGCGCGCCATAACAGGCACACCACTTATGCCCGTAATTTTTTCGCGTTCTACCAGTTTTAGTGCCTCGCCAGCGTCCCATTTATACATATGCACCAATTTACCACCTGTTAATGTTGCAGGTTGGGCGGCGCAATTATTCGCCGTCACATGGAATAAGGGTGTTGTCACAAGGGCGACGGTGACAGGCATATTTTCGGGGCTTGGCATTTGGTCTTCCGTGCCCGCCGTGCGCGCCAATGCCTTCGCCGTGCACAAATTCATAAACGCGATATTCATTATATTGATAACACAGCCGCGTTGCGTTAGCTGCGCCCCCTTCGGGCGACCCGTTGTGCCAGAGGTGTAAAAAATACACGCATCTTCATCACCATCAATCTGGGCATCGGGCATTGTGCCACCTGTCGCTTTGACATCGGCATAATCCACCACATCGCTAGGGCAGTTTTTCGCCCGCACCGCGACCACTTTCATATCGCCAAAGGCACTACGTATCGTTTGGAATATCTTTAGGCGTTCCTCATCGCAGATTAATAATTTCGGAGACGAATCTTGCAACGCATATTCCATTTCATCACCGACCCACCACGCATTCATACCAACAACCGCCACCCCGATAGAGGTTAGCGCCCAATAAACCAGCATCCATTCAGGATAATTACGCATCGCCACCGCAACCCTATCGCCCTGTTTAATGCCTTGCGCTAATACCCAATTCGCTATGCTCGCCGTTTCCGCATGGGCTTGCGCATACGTCCAACGTTCGCTCTCATAGACTAAATAATCACGTTCGGCATAGCCTGCGCTCAATAACCACACATCACGCAAAGATGAGGGCGCACCCGTAAATGTCTTTAAGGTTTGCCCGCGCACTTCAATCTCGCCTTGTGCAAACATACTATCTGGGGCAAGCATTTCCGCCCGAACGTCTCTGAGTTCTTTATACATTATTGGTATCCTCCCTTTTCGTTGATAGGATTTTACTCATTGCGGGATTAAGAGCAAGTATTTTTTTAACCAAAAGATTCTCGTTTTGGGAGCAAGCACCATTTACTGCGCCTTCGCAAAGCCCTATCTGGCTTTGTGAGGTGGCAAATCTATAAACCACCCCCTTATTAAATAAAACTTGACAACACCCTGAATTTCCGCTTTCATAGACAGCAAAGGAAAAATCAGATTTATAATCTTATAGAAGGACTAAAAAAATGGAAATTAGAAATATAACATTCTTTTCTCATAGAGATGGTCATACAAAGCAATTCAAAATTATAACAGATTTCTTTGCGCTTAAGTATGCAGACGAGTTGTACACATTTGAGGAAGTAGACACAAAGGACGAGGCTGACTTTGTTATTGTGAATAACATAACTGCCTTTAATGAAAAGCAAAGCACAAAGAATCCCCCCTTGTCCGTTCCCCTTGATGCATTTGAAACGCAAGGGCAGGGTACTGATTTGCTTGCAGATGTCCTACTGGTTAGACTTAATGCCCTACCGCCAGAAGGAACGGTGGTGGTGCCACCACCACCACCTGTGGAACCGACAATAATAAATTGGGCTATTCTTACAGAAAATGATGCACACTCAACGCAATTGGCGGAACTCTTAGCTACCTATGCAACGTCTACTGCAGATTCTGACACACCTTACACATTTGCGAAAACATCAGACCTTGAATCTGCCGACATTATTTTTGGGTATGACATATCTGCGTATAATGCGCCTATTATAGAGCGTAATGATAACGCACCAAGAGTGCCTGGTGTGCATACATCAAGAGAAGCCCTTGCACCATCAGAGACAATTGAATTTAAGGACACTAGCGATTATCGTATTCTAACTTCGGTGGTATCAGCAATTGAGGCGCCAACAGCACCAACAGCACCACCACCCCTACCCACACCTACAGTGGAGATTAAATTAGGGGCGCAGTTTCTAGATTCAGATGGCACTAGAACTATAGAAACAATTGATTTACCAGAAACTGGCATAGCATTAGAGGTATTTACAGATGATGTGCCCACAACAGCCACATTCAAAGATTTGCTTGAGAGCGGTTTGCTAGAGGCTGATTTTGACACCTCTGGTGCCAATAAATTGCTGACACTTAAATATGTAGATACTGACGGCGTTGAAAGTACTGTGAATATCAACACAACCTCAACGAGAGATAGTGCAGAAGAATTAGCCACTGTTTTAGCTAGAACGGGCGATATTCAAATATCTATAAATTCTAATGTTGTCGCCCCTGCTGTTAATAACGCCCCCGTTGATATTGTTTTCAATCTGCGCAATGCCGATAAAGACATAACCCTTGAAGATAGCGGTACAGCAATTTCAGTGGCTGATTTTTTCGCCGTAGATTCTGATGATTCTGCTATAACCTATACCTTAAAGACAGGTAGCGAGACCAGCACAAATACCCGCCTCAATGATCTTGCCTTTACCGATAGCGGCTTCACAATTCTTGAGGATAACAATTATGGCAAACAAGTATTGAAATTCACTGGCGATAAAGACGATTACGCTGATAATGAATGGGTGCGAGCAACAATCATCGCCACAGACGCTTCAAGCAACTCCTATGAAGAAACAATCTATTTCCAAATAGACGACCCAGACGTCATTTAATAAAGGGGAGCCAACCTCCCCTTTATCGGCTTTGCTAGGCACAAAGCCTTGTTGGGCTTTTCAGGGTGGCAAATCTATAAACCACCCCCCTTATAAGAGAATCCTTGACCGCAAGCCCTAGTTCGGGCAAAACAAAGGCGGATACATTAAAGGAGGAAAACCCATGAAATTAGATTTTACAGATAAAGTAGTGATTGTCACCGGCGCTGGTGGTGGTCTGGGGCGTTGCCATGCATTAGATTTTGCAAAACGCGGCGCGAAAGTTATCGTCAATGATTTAGGCGGCACGCTTGATGGCTCTGGCGGTTCTTCAGATGCGGCAGAGGCTGTGGTGGCAGAAATCAAGGCGGCTGGAGGCGAGGCAATTGCCAATGGCTCCTCCGTGACCGATGATACGGGCGTTGCCAATATGGTGTCGCAAGCGATGGACGCTTATGGTCGCATAGATGTGCTCGTTAATAATGCGGGTGTGTTGCGTGATAAAAGTTTTGCGAAAATGGAAATCAGTGATTTCTCATTTGTGGTTGATGTGCATTTATTCGGCACATTAAAACCGACCAAAGCCGTTTGGCCTATTATGAAAGAGCAAGGCTATGGGCGCATTATGGTGACGACTTCTTCATCTGGTCTTTATGGCAATTTCGGGCAGTCTAATTATGGCGCGGCTAAAATGGGTGTTGTTGGGTTCATCAATACTTTGAAACTGGAAGGGGCGAAAGATAATATCCATCTTAATGCGCTTGCCCCTGTCGCTTGGACTCGTATGACATCAGAACTTATGGCACCCGAAATGGAAGAGCGGCTACAGCCCGATCTCGTAACCCCTGCGGTCGTGTTTATGTGTTCAGAGGGTGCGCCTACGGGGCAGATTATTTGTGCGGGTGCGGGTGTGTTCGCCGCCGCCGCTATCATAGAAACACGCGGCAAATATATCGGCAAAAATGCTAGTGCAGAGGATGTCGCCGAAAACTGGGCGGAAATCTCGCAAATCAATGACCAAGCGGAAGCCCTAACCCATGGCGGGGAACAATCGCGACGCTTCTTTGAACTCATACAAGCAGCCGAAGGCAAATAAAGAGGAGGGCTGATGCGCCCCATACTCATCTCTACCCTACTCATGTATGGGCTATGGCTGGCGCTGTCCGACCAATACACCCCCCTATTCTTAAGTCTGGGCGCGGGTAGCGCAGTCGGGGTATCGCTGATTGCCTATCGCATGGGCGTGCTAGATGCGGAAGGCTTGCCTTTATCCATATTATGGCGGCTACCCCGCATCACAGCATGGTTGGTCTGGGAGATATTGAAATCCAATATCATTGTCGGGCGATATATCTTAAACCCGCGCGCTGTCGCCCCTGTCGTTATGCGTATCAAAGCCACACAAAAAAGCAAAGCCGCCCTTGTCACACACGCTAACTTTATCACTCTGACACCCGGCACCGTAACCATCGCCGTCAATGAAGCACAAAACGAAATACTGGTGCATGGGCTATCCCGCGCCTTTCTGGACGAGGCGATGATGAACCCACAAATCAATCTGCTGGAGGGCAAATAATGCTGCTAGAGATAAATCTTATCACTATCAGTTTCTGGACAGGAAGCGGGTTATTGATATTGGGATTGGCTGCCCTTGTCGCTTTTGCGCGCGCCATACAAGGACCTACGGCTTTTGATAGATTGCTCGCCATCAACATTATCGGCACAATCGCTGTGCTGGTGGTGTGCCTTTATGGGTTCTTTGATGGGCGCCCTGCTTTCCTAGATATTGCTTTGCTCTATGCTTTTATAAATTTTATCGCAACGATTGCGGTGCTACGCTTCTTCCGCTTCGGCACTCTGGGGGAAGAAGGCAGTGCCGCCAGCAAAAGCCGAGAGAACGATGATATATGGGGTAATCTCAATGACTGAAATGGGCAGCAGCACATGGGATATTATCCGCTTTTGCATCGGCATAGCCTGTTTAGGCATAGGGTGTTTGCTAACCCTGCTCGGCGCGATTGGTATGTTGCGGCTTCGCGATGTCTATCAACGTATGCATGGCGCGGGAATTGTAGATACAGGGGGCGCGGGGCTGGTGTTATTCGGCTTGCTTTTACTCAGCCCTGATTGGCAAACCAGTGTGCGCCTTATAATGATTGGCGCAGTTCTTGTTTTCACCGCCCCCACCGCCACCCATGCGATTGCTCGCGCCGCCAGATTTGCAGGCATTAGACCAGAACTTGCCCATGAAGAAAAAGAGACCTCATCATGATTGGCGATTTACTCATCAATGTTGGCGCTGTTAGTCTGCTGGCGATTTTTGCTTTTTGGATTTTACGCACGCGCTATCTTGTTGGGGTTGTTGTGGTGTCAGGTGCTTTTTCTTTGACGGCGGCGGCGTTATTCGTGGTGCTTGATGCGGTTGATGTCGCCTTTACCGAAGCGGCAGTCGGGGCGGGTATTGCTACCGTTTTAGGATTGGCGACGTTGACTTTCGTTCCCCATTTTGAAAAACCACATCGCTTTAAGGGGGCGGCATTAGGCATATCGTGGTTCCCCGCTTTGTTGGCGGTGGCGACAGGATTATTATTGACCCTTGCCGTTTCTGACCTACCCCGCTTTGGTAGTGCCGATGCCCCTATCCATAATCATGTGGCACCCCATTATATCAATGAAAGCCCAAACGAGATTGGCATACCGAATATCGTGACCGCTATTCTCGCCAGCTATCGTGGCTATGATACATTGGGCGAAGTCATTGTCATATTCACTGCCGCGCTGGCTGTGTTGGTCTTACTGGTCGGCAGAACCCGCTCGCGCCGCGACAAACAACGCAAAGGCAGGAGGCAATAATGCATGATGATCCCGTCGTTCGCATTGTTGCGAAAGTGCTTATCCCCTCCATTATGCTGTTTGCCTTCTATGTGCAATTTCACGGCGATTTTGGTCCGGGTGGGGGCTTTCAAGCAGGAGTGATTTTCGCCAGTGCCTTTATTTTACACGCGATAATATTCGGTTTGAATCGCACCCGCCATGTCTGGGCGTTTCGCCCTAATCTGGCAGTCTTATGTGTGGGGGTGTTGCTTTATGGTGGCACGGGCATTCTTGGTATGTTGGGGGGTGGCAATTTCCTCAATTATAATGTGCTGGGGGATACACCACAAGCGGGGCAACATCTTGGCATATTACTTGTGGAGTTAGGGGTGGGTATGTCTGTTGCCGCCTCTATGGTTATGTTGTTTTTCGCCTTTGCCGGACGCGCCACACATAATCGCTTCCTATCCAGTAAGGAACGAAATGATGAGTGATATGGGGCAAGTTTTCGGACACTGGAATGTCTATCTCGTTATTTTCTTGATGATGCTCGGTTTTTACACCCTGATTGCCAGAGGCAATATGGTGAAAAAAATGGTCGGGCTGAATGTGTTTCAAACATCGGTGTTTATTCTTTATATCTCTATGGGCAAAATAGATAATAGCACAGCGCCTATTTTGACGGATAATCCATTGGCGATTTATGCCAATCCCCTACCCCATGTTTTGATATTAACCGCCATTGTTGTTGGGGTGGCGACAACGGCACTGGGCTATGCCCTTATTATTCGTATCTATGAAAACTTTGGCACAATAGAAGACCACGAACTCGTTGATTTTATGGAAGATGAGGAAAACACACTATGAATATCGCCCCGCATTTTCCGATTTTGCAAATCATCGTGCCATTGCTGGCAGCACCTTTGGCGGCGATGTCTTTATTATTCGGGCAAGTGCGGATGCGCCATTTAGCATGGGGGGTGACGACTTTATCACTGGCAATAGCATTTTTTATATCGCTGGCTTTGTTTGTGCAAGTCCAATCAGGCGGCACTATCAGTTATGCGCTGGGCGATTGGCAAGCCCCGATAGGCATTGTCTATATCGTTGATAGCGCCTCGTCTTTTATATTGCCTTTAATTTGTGGCATTGCCTTAGTGGCAACGCTCTTTGCACCGCGTTTATTGAAAGATGAAATATCCCTACACGACCAGCCGATTTTCTATACGCTATGGCTCTTAACCATTGCGGGTATGTTGGGGCAAGTCATCACAGGTGATGCGTTTAATATATTTGTGTTTTTGGAAATCACATCGCTATCGGCTTACGCTTTGATTGCGCTGGGTGTCGGGCGAGATAGACGCGCCCTACCCGCCGCCTTCAACTATCTTATTCTTGGCACACTCGGCGCGACATTTTATGTGATAGGCATTGGCTTGCTCTATATGTTGACAGGCACACTCAACCTTGATGATTTGGCAACACGACTGCCCGCCCTCGCCGATAATAACGCCGCCGCAGCCGCCCTCGCCTTCATCAGCATTGGTTTGTTTTTGAAAATGGCATTATTTCCGTTGCACTTCTGGCTCGTGCCCGCCTATGGCTATGCCCCCTCTATCGTTAGCGTATTATTGGCGGCGACCGCTACAAAAGTTTCCGTCTATGTATTGATACGCTTTTTATTCGGTGTGTTCGGGGTGGAGTTTGACGGCATCGCAACATTAGGCAGTGTCATTATATTGCTTGGGGTGTTGGGGGCATTGGTCGGGACGCTCGCCGCTATATTTGAACGCGATATAAAACGTCTTTTGGCGCAATCCTCTATCGCGCAATTAGGCTATATGGCGATAGGTATTGGGTTGATGAGCCACGCAGGATTAACAGCCGCCTTTATCCATCTGTTTAATCACGCTTTGATGAAAGGGGCTTTGTTTATCGGGCTGGGGGCTTTGGGGCTGGGCTTGCTCGGCACAAAGAAAGCGCGGCTGACACTAGATAATATACGCGGCGCAGGACGCGCCGCCCCCATAACAATGGCTGGTATTTTAATCGGGGGTCTCGCACTTATCGGGGTGCCATTGACGGCTGGTTTTATTTCTAAACTCTATCTTATCCGCGCCACGATTGATGCCGATTTATGGGCGACAACAGCATTGATAGCCTTATCCTCTGTCTTGGCATTGGTCTATGTTTGGAAAATAGTTGAAGCCGCATGGTTGCAACCACCAACAACGGAAATTGTTATCGGGCAAGAAAAAATATATCACTGGTTACCCGTCTGGATATTTGTGGCGGCGACAATCGGCTTTGGTATTTATGCCACGCCCTTGATTGAAGCGGCACAAGCGGCAGCCTC
>JAAOIL010000016.1 GCA_015163825.1 Alphaproteobacteria bacterium
CAAGCAGAAATGCGCTAAACTATCCCCGAATCACTTAACACCCATAATCGGGAAGGGGATAATGATGCTTAACAATTGGTACGGACGTTCAGTTCTATTTGCACTCGCCATCGTGGTGGTCGGCGCTTTCGGTGGCACATATTATTACGCCTATCAAAGAGGGCTAGAAGATGGGCGGGTTAGTCTGCCGCCAGTGATATTGGCAGATAGAGCACCCCTTAAAATTATGAATACCGATAAGCCTAAAATCGTGACGCGTCATATAGATAATGTCGCTAGCGGAAAAGGTGATAACATAAGCCCCGCCGACTCTAATTTTGGTCGGTCGCAGACAAGCCCCGCCGACTCTAATTTTGGTCGGTCGCAGACAAGCCCCGCCGACAGTAACTCTGGCGCAATAGAAAGTCTGCTTGATAATATGCCGTCTGGGGCGGATACACCTGCAATTGTTGCCGCTCCCAAAAAGCCCGCACCCGCTAAACCTAAAGTAAAAAAAGCGGCGGCGAAAAAGAAACCTGCCACAACATCAATACCTAAATCTCAAAATCTTTATATGGTGCAATTGCTGGCGGTACGAAATCCCACCCAAGCGTTGAGTGCTTATCGCCGCCTCCAGACCAAGCATAAAGATTTACTCACAGGGCGGGAGCCTCTTATCAAACGTGTGGATTTAGGCGCAAAGGGCATTTATCATCGGGTCAATGTTCCTAGTTTCCCCACCAAAGCAGAGGCGATAAAATTCTGTAAGCAATTGAAATCGCAAAAGCAAAACTGCCTTGTCAAAAAGCAATTATAGTCCTGTTATATTCGGTATAGCGGGGCTGTCTCTTTCGCCGCCTGAAATTGAGTTTTTGTCTGCTGTGCACCCCTGGGGGATAATCCTATTCGCCCGAAACATAAAAGATAAGGCGCAGTTATGTGTGCTGACCGATTCTATTAAAACATTATTTGCAAACCCCGATTATCCGATATTGATAGACCAAGAGGGCGGTCGTGTTATGCGCTTGCGCCCGCCATTGGTGCGCGATTACCCTGCGGCGGCTTTTTACGGAGAGATTTATAAACACAACAAAGCCGATGCCATTATGGCGGCGCAATTGGGGGCGTCATTATTGGCGGCAGATTTATATGATATGGGCTGCAGCATAAATTGTGCGCCGTGTTTGGATTTACACTTTCCCGCTACTGCTGCTGTCATAGGCGATCGCGCCTTTTCTAGCGATGCGGAAGCGGTTGGTATTTTGGGCGAAGCCTTTATGGCGGGGTTAGAGGCGGGGGGGCTTTTGGGGATGTTAAAGCACTTACCCGGACATGGTCGTGCCACACAAGATAGCCATGATGTTTTGCCACGCATATCCACCTCTGCGGCGGCATTGCACGATACAGATTTTCACCCTTTCCGTGTGTTGGCAAAAAAGGGTGGCAAGGGTGCTTTGGGTATGACAGGGCATTTACTTTTCACGGATATTGATGCGAATCAGGTAAGCACTTTTTCGGCAACTTTGATAGAGAATGTTATCCGCACCGCCATCGGCTTTGACGGATTACTGATGAGCGACGATATAAGTATGGGGGCGTTATCGCCTGTAGATTATGGTTTGCGCACCACACAATGTTTCCAAGCGGGGTGTGATATTGTGCTGCATTGCAATGCAGATATGGGAGAAATGCAAGCGATAGCCGCGTCTTTGCCCTCTATTTCACCGCCGCCAAGCCAGACAAGAATGGCGGCTGTGGCATCAAAATTATCCTCGCGGCACTGCACGATAGACCCCCAACAAGCAGAAAAGGAATGGCATTTATTACGCAATCGCTATAAACTATCGTAATGGAACAAGAGACATCACAAGGCACACCACAAGGCACCCCACAAGGCATTGACGATTTCCAAGAGGGTCGCGCCTACACCCCACCAGAGGTGGAAGGGTTGGAGGTGCAGCTAGATGCCTATAGCGGTCCGCTTGATGTGCTATTAACATTAGCGCAAACGCAAAAAGTGGATTTGAAAGAAATATCTATATCCTTACTGGCGGAGCAATATCTTGTTTTCATCCGTGAAGCCCACGACTTGAAGCTAGAGTTAGCGGCTGATTATTTGGTTATGGCATCGTGGTTGGCATATTTGAAATCGCGATTATTGTTGCCGCCCCCGCATGAAGATGACGAGATGAACCCCGAAGAGATGGCGGCGTTACTTGTCTTTCGTTTGCAGAGGCTGGAACGTATGCGCGAATGTGCCGCCCAACTTATGGCGCGCGATTTATTAGGCAGAGATTTTTTCATACACGGTATGCCGCAGGGTATC
>JAAOIL010000132.1 GCA_015163825.1 Alphaproteobacteria bacterium
CATGACATCGCCTATCACCAAAATGACGCCCCGACTATCAGCGATGCAAATTATGATGACAAACGCCGCCGCAATACAGCACTAGAAGAAGCCTTCCCGCACCTTATCCGTGCCGACAGCCCAAGCAACACAATCGGCGCCCCCGCTAGTGAGGCATTTGGCAAGATAAAACACGAACTACCAATGCTGTCATTAGGCAATGCGTTTGACGAGGCGGATATTATTGACTTTACCACACGCATTCGCCGCTTCTTAAAATTGACGCCCGATGATGCGGTGCATTTCACTTCTGAACCAAAGATTGACGGACTATCGGCTAGTTTGCGTTATGAGGCGGGGCGATTTGTGCGTGGCGCAACCAGAGGCGATGGCGCAGTGGGCGAAGATATAACGACAAATTTGCGCACCATTATGGATATTCCTGAAACTTTACAAAACTCTACCGCAAGCCCTGTGCCTGACATTATAGACATCAGGGGCGAGGTCTATATGGCACAGGCAGATTTTGCGGCACTCAATGCCGATAATGAAAAGCAGGGCAAAAAGATATTTGCCAATCCTCGTAATGCGGCGGCGGGTAGTTTGCGCCAGTTAGATTCGTCTATCACGGCGGCTCGCAAATTGCGATTTTTCGCTTATGGCTGGGGTGTTGTTTCGTCCCTCCCAAACGACACCCAAGCGGATATGTTGAAGGCGATGGCAGATTGGGGTTTCACCACCAACCCCGAATGGCGATTGCTAGAAAGTGCTGCCGCCTGCCAAGCCCATTGGCAAGATATAAACACGCGCCGCTCTACACTTGGCTATGACATTGATGGTATGGTCTATAAGGTCAATCGCCTAGATTACCAACAGAGATTGGGGTTTGTGTCTCGTGCGCCGCGCTGGGCGATAGCGCATAAATTCTCAGCAGAGCAAGCCCAAACCATTTTGAATGCCATAGAGATACAAGTTGGTCGCACGGGGGCGCTCACCCCTGTTGCTAAATTAGAGCCTATCAATGTTGGCGGCGTGGTCGTCTCCAATGCCACTTTGCATAATGCTGATGAGATTGCCCGCAAAGATGTTCGTGTCGGGGATAGGGTAACCATTCAACGCGCGGGTGATGTTATCCCGCAAGTGGTGGAGGTGGATATAAAATCACGCAGCAAAGGCAGTAAGCCTTTTATATTCCCCAAGATTTGCCCCGCTTGTGGGGCGTCCGCCCAAGCAGAAATAAAAGAGGACGGCACAAAAGATAAGGTTATTCGTTGCACAGGCGGTCTGTCTTGCCCCGCCCAAGCCCGCGAGCGGTTAAAGCATTTTGTCTCTCGCAATGCGTTTGATATTGATGGTCTCGGCACAAAACAAATAGACGACTATTGGATAAATGAAATGGTGAAAACGCCTAGCGATATTTTCACATTAGAAAAAAAATACCGCGACTCCCCCCCTGATATTTGGCGTTATACATCGGGCAAAAATAAGGGAACATTAAAAGACAGCGCCATAAAATTATTCAAAGCGATAGATGCACGGCGCAACATAGAGTTAGATAAATTCATTTTTGCGTTGGGTATTCGCCATGTCGGGGAGACGACAGCGAAATTATTGGCGCGTCATTATGGTGATGTTGCGTCCTTCCAAGCGGGGCAGACGGCACAACTCCGTGCCATAGATGGCGTAGGCGATGTCCTGGTGGATACATTAGAGGCTTTTTTTACCGAATCCCATAATCGCCAAACCATAACTGATTTAATAGAGGCGGGGGTGTCGCCAACCCCGATAGCGGTGGCGACAGATAATACGCCACTAACCGATAAGGTGATTGTTTTCACAGGCACGATGGAACAGATGAGCCGCCCCGAAGCCAAAGCCCGTGCCGAATCTATGGGGGCGAAAGTATCGGGGGCGGTTTCTAGCAATACGGATATTGTCGTGGCGGGTGCGGCGGCGGGTAGTAAATTAAAAAAAGCCGAAGAACTCGGTATAAAGATATTCACTGAAACCGAATGGATAAACTTTATTAATTAAGGGGGGTGGTTTGTAGGTTTGCCACTTTATAAGCCCCGACAGGGGATTATGAAGTATTGGCAAGACACAATCCACGACCATTTGTACATCCTTTATGTGGGGGCAAAATTCCCTCAACCACATTATTCCCGCTCACGGAGCGGTAAAATGTGGTTAAGTCCCATGACTATAAACTTTTACAAACCCTTTTCAGCCAACGCTTTGTTGCGGCATCGGGCAAGTGCGGGGTAATCTCCGCCGCCACCCTTTTATGGTAGGCATTTAACCAAGCGCGTTCATCGGGGGCAAGCATTGTCGGGTCAATCAGGCGACGCTCAATCGGGGCAAGCGTTAATGTCTTAAAACACAGCATATCGGCAAGCGGCACGACATATTGCAGATTCTCAATGCGAATACCAAAATCCCCCGCCTTATAATAACCGGGTTCGTTAGAAACAATCATACCGTCTCGCAATGGTTCATCACCACCTTTAGATATGCGGTGTGGGCCTTCATGGACGGAAAGATAACTGCCCACCCCATGCCCTGTGCCGTGTGCGAAATCTAACCCCGCCGCCCATAATGGCGCACGCGCCAACGCATCTAATTGTGTGCCACTTGTGCCATGCGGAAACTGCACCATCGCCAAAGCAATATGCCCCCGCAGAACACGCGTGAAGGCATCTACCACTTCCCGCTTTGGTTTTTTCGTGCCGATAAGCAAAGTGCGGGTAACATCGGTTGTACCATCGCTATATTGTCCGCCACTATCCAGCAGATAAATATCACCATTGCGAAGTTTCTGATTGGTGGCATGGGTCACCCGATAATGCACAATCGCCCCATGGGCGGCAGTGCCAGAAATACTATCAAAACTTAAATCTCGTAAATGCCCGCTCGCCATACGAAAGGCTTCTATTTTTTGTGCGGCATCAATTTCTGTAATTTTTACATCAGGGGCAGTGGCTTCTAACCAACAAAGAAACTGACACAAAGCAACACCATCTCTTTTATGGGCGGCTTCGGCACCTTTGATTTCGGCTTTGGTCTTACATGCTTTTGGTAAGGCGCACGGATCAGGCGCTTCAATAATGCGGCTGTTTTTTAACTGCTGCACAAACCAAGCAGGGGTGCTGGTCGCATCAAGGGCTATGGATTTTTTAGCCAGCGCCGCCAGCCCCGCCGCAAGTTGTGCGGGCTTGCAAATTGTCACATTTTTTCCGACCGCCTTCATCACGCTATTGGAAACACGATGTTTTTCTATATACCAATCAAAACGCCCCGATTTATGAAGAACCCCAAACGACAAAGCAAAGGGTGTATGTGGCACATCACGCCCGCGAATATTCAAAAGCCATGCAATGTTTTCGGGCTTGCTGATGGGGGTGGCATCTATTCCCGCTTCGCGCATTTGCTTGGCGAGGGTTTTGCGTTTGTCAAAAGAACTGCGCCCTGTCAAACGCAATGGCTGCGCCTCCACCTTTGTAGCGGGGGGGGCAGGGCGCTCTTGCCATAATTTATCAATAGGGTTAGTCGGCAGCATAACAATCTTCGCCCCTATTGTAGATAAATGCTTCGCAAGCCGTGTCACGAAATTTTGCGTATGCAAACGCGCATCAAGCCCGACACGCGCATTCTTTTTTAGGTTTTTCAATAGCCAACGGGCGGGGCTGACCTCGGCACTATGGATAGGGGTGAATAATTTTTTATCTACCTGATAAGCGGCTTGCAAAACATAGCGTCCATCAACGAACAAAGCCGCCTTGCGCGGCAACACGACTGCCAACCCTGCCGAGCCATTAAAACCCGTAAGCCAGTTTAGTCTTTCACCATAAGGGGGCACATATTCCCCTTGATAGGCATCTTCGCGTGGCACAATAAAGGCGTCTAATTTGGCAAGACGCATAAGGCGGCGCACATCAGCGAGGCGTGTTGCGCCTTCACTGGTGCTGCGTAATGGGGCGTTTTCAAAGTCTTGAAACATAGGCTATCTTATCGTGTAAGGTATAGGCTCGTCCAGCCGTCATTATGGATTATTTTTTTAGGCACAAATCCAAATTGGCGATAATGCGCTTGCACCCGCCGTGCTTGGCTCTGCAAAATACCCGAAAGAATGAGGCAGCCATTATA
>JAAOIL010000133.1 GCA_015163825.1 Alphaproteobacteria bacterium
AAAGGGCGAAGTGAAACGGAGCGCAAACTAAAGGGCGAAGTGAAACGGAGCGCAAGATAGAGCGAGCGAAGTAGATTTAATCTTTTTTGGTGGGTTGTTGCAAGAAGGCGGGGGCATCGTTTCCGAAAGAGTTGTCGCCAAAACTATCACTTTTTTCTTTTGGTGTGTCTTTAGTGGCAGAATCTTTAGCGGGTGAGTCTTTTGTGTCTTTATTCAAAAACCCACGCCGTCTGCCCGATGATTGCGAACCCGATGGTTTTGGCTTATCACTTGCGCTGGTATTTTTGCTTCTTGTCGGTGTTGGTTTTGAATTCCGACTCTGATTGCGACTTGAACTCCGACTTGAATTCGGTTTTGAAGAAGAACTTGACCCCGCCCCTTTCGGTAGATCAAGTGCCTCTTTCGGTATGGGTTGTTTGATTAAAGATTCAATCGCCGTCACATATTTATCATCGTTTTTGGTGGCGAGGGTATAGGCGACACCTGTGCGTCCCGCTCTGCCCGTGCGCCCTATGCGATGCACATAATCTTCCGGATGGGTTGGCACATCAAAATTAAATATGTGCGAGACATTGGCAATATCTAAACCCCGTGCCGCTACATCACTGGCAATCAAATATGTTGCCTCGCCACTTTTGAACATATTTAATGTGGCTAGTCGTGCGTGTTGGTCCATATCGCCATGCAAAGCGGCGACAGAGAATTTATTCTGCTTGAGATATTGTAGAAGGTCGGCAATGTCTCGCTTGCGATTGCAAAAGACAATGGCATTTTTAACCTCATCACTGCTGATGAGTTTGCGCAAGGCTTCGCGCTTTTGCGAGGGCGCAATCGTCACAAGCGCTTGGCGCACATTAACATTGGTGGAAGCGGGGGGGGCAGTCTCTATCCGCTTTGGGGCAGATAAAAACTCATTCGCTAGCCGCGTAATCTCTGGTGGCATTGTTGCCGAGAACAATAATGTCTGGCGGGTAAAGGGCACAAGTTTTATAATCTTTTCAATATCAGGGATAAAGCCCATATCCAACATTCTATCGGCTTCGTCTATGACCAGCACTTCTACGCCACGCAATAAAACCTTGCCACGCCCTATGTGATCTAGCAAGCGCCCGGGTGTGGCGATTAAAACATCGGCGCCACGCATTATAGCACGTTCTTGGTCGCCAAATGAAACGCCACCAATCAATAAAGCCTTTGTCAGTTTTGTGTGTTTGCCATAGGTGTCAAAATTATCGGCGACTTGTGCTGCCAATTCCCTCGTCGGTTCCAATATCAAAGTGCGTGGCATACGAGCCCGTGCCCGACCCCGCATAAGCCTATGAATCATCGGTAAGGTAAAACTAGCCGTCTTGCCCGTGCCTGTTTGCGCTATGCCAATAATATCATGACCCGCCAACACCTCTGGTATGGCTTGGGCTTGGATAGGGGTTGGTTCAGTATATCCTGTATCCGCTATGGCTTTTAATATCTCTGGCGCCAGTGTAAAATCTTCAAATTTCATTTCGGGTCTCTTTTACCCATATTAGAGAAAAAGTCCAGTAAAACCTAAATGTCTAGTAATTCGGGGACGGCGAGCCCAGCGTTCTCTTGAATAAACTTATAGCGAAGATCGGGCTTATTGCCCATCAGATTGGTGAGGATTTTCTTGGTTTCTTTTTTCATATCCTCTGGCAGAATGACTTGTAGCATTTGTCTTTTATCGGGGTGCATTGTTGTTTCTTTTAATTGAGCGGGCATCATCTCGCCCAAACCTTTGAAGCGGCTGATTTCCACTTTCGCACTTTTTTTGAACTCGCTATTCAGCAGAGCCAGCCGATGCGCATCATCACGCGCATAGAAAGTTTTGCCCCCTTGCGCGAGGCGATAAAGCGGTGGCACTGCCAGATATAAATGTCCGTTATAGATGAGGTCGGGCATTTGCTCGTGAAAGAAAGTAACCAGCAAGGCGGCGATGTGCGCCCCATCAACATCGGCATCGGTCATGATGATGACTTTATCATAGCGCAATCGCGATTCATCATATTGCGCCCCCGTGCCACACCCTAACGCTTGGGCGAGGTCGGCGATTTGTTGGCTTTGCTGGAGTTTTGTGACGGTGCTGTTGGCAACATTTAATATCTTGCCACGCAATGGCAACACCGCTTGCGATTTACGATTGCGGGCTTGTTTGGCACTGCCGCCCGCACTATCGCCTTCCACGATAAATAATTCGGAGCCTTGCGCCGCACTTTGCGAACAATCTGCCAGTTTGCCCGGTAAGCGTAATTTGCGTGCCGCACTCTTGCGAGAGACATCACGCTCTTGGCGACGCTTAATGCGGTCTTCGGCACGAGAAACAACCCAATCTAAAAGGCGGTCGCTATCTTGAGGGGACTCCGCCAGATAATGTTCAAAATAATCACGCACGGTGCTTTCCACAATCCGTGCCGCATCAGGGGTGGAGAGCCTGTCTTTCGTTTGCCCTTGAAACTCTGGCTCTCTTATGAAGACAGAAATAAAAGCGGCAGCAGTGCCCATAACATCTTCGGCAGTGATGACAGCCGCTTTCTTTTTTGTGCGCTCGGCATAATTGCGTATGCCTTTTGTCAAAGCAGAGCGCAAACCTTGCTCGTGTGTGCCGCCTTCGGGCGTGGGAATAGTGTTGCAATAACTAACCGACATACCATCGGCATCGCCCATACCAGCCGCCGCCCAATTGACCGCCCATTCCACACTGCCATGTCCGCCCGCCTTTTGCACCTTACCTGTGAAAGGCCTATCGGTTACGCAAGGGCGCTTGCCAATCTGTTCCGTCAAATAATCCGCCAAGCCATTCGGGAATTTTAGCGTATCGGTCAGGGGGGTGGGGTCGTCTTTCTTCAATAATGATTTGTCGCACTGCCAACGTATTTCTACGCCGCCAAATAAATAGGCTTTGGCTTTGCTCATCGCATAAAGACGAGAAGGGCTGAAATCTGTGCCCTTGCTAAAAATATCTGTGTCAGGCGTGAAACGAATAGATGTGCCGCGCTTATTTTTTGCCTTGCCCATTTTTTTCAACTTACCCTTAGCAATGCCGCGCGAGAAACTTTGTGTATATAAAGTCTCATCACGGATAACCTCCACCAATAAAGAAGACGCCAAAGCATTGACGACCGAAACACCCACGCCATGCAAACCACCAGCCGTATCATAAGCACCACTGCCAAACTTACCCCCCGCATGAAGCATCGTCATAATAACCTCTAGCGCAGACTTATCCTTATATTTAGGGTGCGGGTCTATGGGAATACCACGACCATTATCACGAATAATAAGTTCGTTATTAGGCAACACCTGCACCTCAATATAGGAAGCATGACCCGCCACAGCTTCGTCCATAGCGTTGTCAATCACCTCCGCAAAGAGGTGGTGCATCGCATGAGAATCCGTGCCACCAATATACATACCAGGGCGACGCCGCACGGGCTCCAACCCCTCCAGCACTTCTATATCGCTGGCGGTATATTGGTTCTTTTTGGCGGCTGTTTTTTTGGTCTCTTTTTTGGCTGCTGGCATAATCTTTCTCTTGTTTTGTCTGATTCGTCTGCTAGTTTAGCAGAAGTGGAACAAATAAGAGAAATAATGATGACAACAATAAATGATGAGATAAAACTTCCCTGTGGGGCGGTGATAAAGAATAGGCTGTGCAAGGCGGCGATGACGGAGGGGTTGGCAGATTCTGCCAATCGCGCGACCGATAAACACGCCACCTTATACGGACGCTGGGCAGATGGCGGCGCTGGTTTATTATTGACGGGCAATATCCAAGTGGATCATCGCTATCTGGAGCGACCAGCGAATGTCGTGATAGAGGGCACGCAAGATACGGAGCAAATGGCACGGCTAGAGAAATTTGCCGAGGCGGGTACACGCAACGGCACGCATTTATGGGCGCAGATAAGCCATGCCGGGCGACAAACCCCCGCCTCTGTTGCGCCCGAACCCGTTGCGCCGTCTGACATCGGGCTAGATATGCCGGGGGCGGCATTCGGCAAGCCTCGTGCTTTGGGGACGGATGAGATTTTAGACATTATAGAGCGGTTCGGACACGCCGCCTCTGTGGCGAAACAAGCGGGCTTTACCGGTGTAGAAATTCACGGGGCGCATGGCTATTTGATTTCGGAATTTTTATCCCCCGATGTTAATATCCGTGATGACGCATGGGGTGGGTCGCTTGCGAATAGGGCGCGGTTCTTGCTGGAAATCGTGCGGCGGGTGCGGCGCGAAGTTGGCGCAGACTTCCCCATCGGTTTGAAGTTGAACTCTGCCGATTTCCAACGCGGCGGCTTCTCCCACGATGAAGCCATACAAGTCGCAGAATGGTTAAACGAGGAAGGGCTAGACCTGCTGGAAATTTCAGGCGGCACATACGAACAACCAAAACTGGTCGGGCTAGAAAACTTGACCGCTAAACCCGAAGAGGCCGTTGCCCTTCAGGCAAGCACCATCGCCAGAGAAGCGTATTTTTTAAATTACGCAAAAGACATCCGCGCCGTTGCAAAAATGCCAATGATGGTGGTGGGGGGCTTTCGCTCCCGCAAGGGAATGAACGCCGCATTGGGCGCAGACGCTTGCGATATGATAGGAATCGGGCGACCGCTTTGTGTGCAACCCGATGCGCTGAACGATTTGTTGTCAGGTGCCATAGACGAACTATCGGCTTGGGAAAAATCCCTAGAGATAGGCTTGGCAAAAATATCGCCACGCTTGTTTGGGTTGCAATCATCATTGCGCTTGTTCATCGCCCTTAACGGATGGGGACAACAAGGCTGGTGGTGTCTGCAACTATTGGCAATGGGGGCAGGGCAAGAGCCAGATTTATCGCGAGGGGTGTTCCGTGCCTTCCTCGCCTATCAAGCCAGCGAAAAACGCGCCGCCAAAGAATATAATAAACATTGGAATTAGTGCGCGTGAACGCAGGAAGGGAGCGGGTTTTGAAAGTTTTGACAATCGCCGTAATCGGGGTGGGAATAAGTGTCGGTGTGGCAGTGCTTGCTATCGGTGTGTTTGACG
>JAAOIL010000134.1 GCA_015163825.1 Alphaproteobacteria bacterium
AGGTTTGACTTGGATAATCTTATGGTGGTCTCGCCTGATGTTGGCGGCGTGGTGCGGACGCGTGATTTAGGCAATCGCATTGGCGCAGATTTAGCCATTGTTGATAAACGCCGCCCTCGTGCTGGCGAGAGTGAAGTGATGAATATCATCGGTGAAGTGTCTGGCAGGCACTGCCTCTTGGTTGATGATATTGTTGATAGTGCGGGCACATTATGTAATGCGGCAGCCGCCCTTCGCAAAGCGGGGGCAATATCGGTCTCTGCCTATGTGACGCATGGGGTATTATCGGGCGAGGCGGTGGAACGTGTATCTGGCTCTGATCTTGAGAAATTGCTGATTACCGACACTATTCAACCCACGCAAAGGGTGCTCGATTCAGACAAATTCGCTATCATTGAAATCGCCGACCTTATGGGTGAAGCCATAAAACGCATATCGGGCGAAAATTCCGTCTCTAGCCTGTTTGACTAATCGTCATTAGCCCCCTATAAGACCAATCAAATCCACACTGAAGGAGACGACAATGGCGAATATAGCAACCCTAGAAGCCGAAGGCAGAGAACGCGTTGGTAAAAGCAACGCCCGCGATTTGCGTAATAATGGTCGGGTGCCCGCCATCATTTATGGCGATAAAAAAGATCCCCAAGAAGTCTCTTTGCATTTAGGTGCCTTTGACCGCCTTTATCATACGGGGCGCATTATGAGTACGCTGCTTGACCTAGAAATAGACGGCAAAAAACATCGGGTGATTACCCGCGATGTGCAATTACATCCGGTGCGTGACACGGTCATTCATGTTGATTTCTTACGCCTCAGCAAAGATAGCAAAATCGCTGTGGAAGTGCCTGTGATATTCTCTAATGAAGAAATCTGTCCGGGCATCAAAACGGGCGGTGTGTTAAATGTCGTGCGTTATACGATTGAACTCAACTGCCCTGTTGATAGCATTCCTGAATCACTCAACATTGATCTTTCCGAATCTGAAATGGGCGATAGTATCCACATTTCTAGCGTCGCCCTACCCGATGGGGTGGAGCCCGTAATTTCTGACCGCGACTTTACAATCGCTACCATCGCCGCCCCTGCCGCCTTGCGTAGCGTGGAAGAAGAAGAAGCAGAAGCCGCAGCCGAAGCAGAGGCCGCCGAAGCCGCCGAAGGTGAAGAAGGCGCAGAAGGCACAGAGGGCAAAGAGGGCGCAGAAGGCAAAGAAAGCAAAGAAGGCGAGAAGAAGGACAAGAGTGAATAATCACTCTTGTTCTATTCATGCTATTATTTGCAGGGTTAGGAAATCCAGAACCGACTTACGAGCGGCATAGGCATAATATAGGCTTTATGGTTATAGATGCGCTGGCGGCACATTATACCGCACCCCCATTCCGCAAAAAACATAAAGGTGCTATCAGTGAAATTATAATTGGCGGCGAAAAAGTGCTGCTACTCAAGCCACTCACTTATATGAATTTAAGCGGCGAAAGCATTAGCGACGCCGCACATTTTTATAAACTAGGCGGCAATGCCATAACCATATTCCACGATGAGATTGATCTAGCCCCCATGAAATTACGAGTGCAAAAAGGTGGTGGTGCGGCGGGGCATAATGGCATCAAATCAATCATTGCCCATTTAGGGGCGGCATTTCCTGCTCTCAGGCGGGTGCGGCTTGGTGTCGGGCGACCACAAAGCGACATAAAAGAAAATGTATCGGATCATGTGCTTGGCAATTTTTCACCCACCGACCAAGACTGGCTATCGCCTTTACTCAAAGCGCTTTGTGAATATGCGCCATTGCTTATAGAAAATCGTGATGCGCTTTATCAAACACGCATTGCAGAATCATTAAAACCACTCAAACAAGGAGATGTATAATGGGATTTCGGTGCGGTATTGTTGGCTTGCCCAATGTTGGTAAATCCACTTTGTTTAATGCGCTCACCAAAACGGCAGCAGCGCAAGCGGCAAACTTTCCTTTTTGCACGATAGAGCCGAATATCGGTGATGTCGCTGTGCCCGACACACGCCTTGTCGCTTTGGCGGCTATTGCGCAATCAACCCAAACAATCCCGACGCGTTTGAGTTTTGTAGATATTGCGGGCTTGGTGCGTGGTGCCTCAAAAGGCGAGGGTTTAGGTAATCAGTTTCTCGCCAATATAAGGGAAGTTGATGCACTCGTTCATGTTCTGCGTTGTTTTGAGGATGACGACATCACCCATGTTGAAGGGGCGATAGACCCCCTCGCCGATGCTGAAACGGTGGAAACCGAACTTATGCTTGCCGATTTAGAAAGCCTAGAAAAACGCGAAACCAGTCTGCGCAAAAAAGCCACCACAAAAGACAAAGCGGCTCTTGCCGAATTAGAATTGGTTGATTTAGCACTTGGTGAATTAAAAGAAGGTCGCCCCGCGCGTTATGCCGACATACCCAAAGGGCGCGAACTAGAATATAAAAACCTAAACTTGCTAACAGAAAAGCCTGTGCTTTATGTTTGCAATGTAGAGGAAGAATCCGCCGCCTCTGGCAATAGCCTTTCTGCCAAAGTGATGGAAAGAGCCAAAGGCGAAGGCAGTGAAGCCGTTATTATTGCGGCACGAATAGAAGAAGAATTGGCGCAATTAAACGATGATGAACGCACGGAATATCTGCTCGCTTTAGGGCTAGAGACGGCGGGGCTAGACCGCCTTATCCATAGCGGTTATGCTTTGCTTGACCTCATCACTTATTTTACGGCGGGACCAAAAGAAACCCGCGCTTGGACGGTAAAAAACGGCACACGCGCCCCACAAGCGGCGGGTGTTATCCATACTGATTTTGAACGCGGCTTTATTCGGGCGGAGACAACCGCTTATGCCGATTATATCGCCAATCAAGGCGAGCAAGGGGCGCGTGATGCCGGGCAGTTGCGCCAAGAAGGTAAAGAATACATCGTCCAAGATGGCGATGTAATGCTCTTCCGTTTTAATGTTTAGGATTTAGTGTTTAAGACTTAAGACTTTTCCAGATTTTGCGATTGGTGAAATACATCAGCCCCGCAAATATGGAAAGATAGATAATCACAATCACACCCATGCGATGGCGGGCTTCTAGTTCTGGCTCTGCCGTCCATTGTAGAAAATGCGTGACATCAAGTGCCATTTGCTCAACACTGGCGGGTGTGCCATCGCTATATTCCACCGAATCTTCAAACAAGGGTGCTGGCATCGCTATGCGCCCACCCGGCATATAGGGATTGTAGTATAGCCCCGCGCGCATTTCCATACCCGCCGGTGTGTCTTCATA
>JAAOIL010000135.1 GCA_015163825.1 Alphaproteobacteria bacterium
GGTATCTGCCTGCACCGCAATGGCGGGATTAAAAACCATATCAATCGTCAAATTGGGGCATGCCAAAGTATAAAAGAAATGCCGCACAAACCCCACTTGCCCTAACCAACCATAGGGTAGGCGTTGCCCGCGCCCCAATGCCACCCCCTTACCCATTTTATAACAAAGGCTTATCGGTTGCACCAAAACCGCTTTAGGGGCGCTCGCCTGTTCTTGATTTTGTGCTTGCGCGATTGCAATCAAAGGCGCAAAAAAAGTGCCCTTAAATGGCAAGGGAGAAAGCCCCGGGGTCGTGGTCGCTTCAGGAAAGATGAGGATATTATCCCCCGCCAACCAACGTCGATAAAGATTTTGTGTCTCGGCTATAATATGCTTGCCAATCTTGCGATTGACAAAAACACTGCGTTGTAACCGCGCCAATGTTCCTAAAAACAACCAATGGCGCATTTCATCTTTGGCAACAAAACAAATCGGTAAATGCGCCCCCAAAGGAAAAACATCAAACCATGAATAATGATTGGCAACAAAAAATTGGCAGCCCATATCGGCATTGCCAAAAACCCGCACCTCCACCTGCCACGCCCGCAACAAAAGCCTATGAAAGCCTATCGGAATAATTTCGCGCAGAGTCGTGCGGGTAAGAAGTGCCAGACTTTGTAGCACCATAATCAATATCAGTAATGGTATCAGTAGAACAAGGCGATAAATAATGCGCCCATAATCAGCGAGGGTTAATGTCATTTTTTGGTGTCGCTTTTATCTTTTAAGGGCACCCCATAAAGTTCTAGGCGGTGATCAACCAAGCGATAACCCAAAGCCTGTGCCACCCCTTCTTGCAAACGTTCAATCTCATCATTGGTGAATTCCACCACACGACCCGATTTAATATCAATCAAATGATCGTGATGTATTTCAGCCACTGGTTCATAACGTGCTCTGCCATCGCCGAAATCATGGCGGGTTAAAATCGCCGCCTCCTCAAACAGACGCACCGTGCGATAAACTGTGGCAATGGAAATATCCTTATCTAAAAGGGACGCGCGACGATGCACTTCTTCTACATCAGGGTGGTCTTGCGATTGCGTTAGCACTTGCGCAATAACCCGCCTTTGCGCGGTCATACGCAAACCCGCTTCGCTTGCCAATGTTTCAATATCACGAACTTTTTTATCTTTTGTCATAGGCTTTTATACCAAAAGGGGGCGACAAGGGCAAACACACCAAATGCCGCTCTTATAAACCCTCTTCACAAACACAGAACCATAAGCAGCGCATCACTATCGCCATAATAACCCGCCCGTAACCCATTTTCACAAAACCCAGATTTTTTATATAAAGCCCGTGCCGCGCGATTATTAGCCGCCACTTCTAAATGCACCTTTTTTATTTTCTCTCTTTTCATTTCTTTAAGCGCCGCACAAAGCACCCGATAGCCCCACCCTTGCTTTTGGTGGGTCGGGCAAACTGCTAAAGTTAAAATCTCTGCCTCGTCTGCCACTTGTTGCCATAAGATAAAACAAGCCTCATCGCCCAAAACAAAATGCGTGGGTTTTGCCAGTAATGTTAAAAAAGTGTCGGGCTGCCAGCCCTTTGCCCCAAATGCCGCCTGATGTAGGACAGCACATTTTTCAGCCGATAATTTATTATCCATATTATGCAAATCCTCTATACCAAGCCCTAGACGAAGCCCTATGCCAAGCGGGGATATTTGCTTTTATCAGGCAAAGTCGCATCGGGGGGGCGCAAATAAAGTGGTGCCACAGGGGCGGGGGCAGACTCTATTATCGCCTGCCAAACAGAAGGCTGCCACGCCAGCGCATGGCGCACCACTATTTCTGCTTGCGGATAATCAACGCTATGGCTCGCCACCAGAAAATCACACGCGGCAAATGCCGCTTTGCCTGTGCCCATAATATAGAACTTATCAATATCTAATGTGCTTTGATAATGCTGCGCCGTTTTTAATAATTGTGTCGCCGATAGTGCTTGTGGGGGCGTCAATGCTGTGCCGGTTTGGTGGAAAAACTGCGTATAAAAAGTATCACGCCGTGCATCAACGGCAACAATCATCGGTCTATCAGTTTCATTTGAAAAAGTGCGGTTGAGCATCATCGCTGCCAATGTGCCATAAGGCACAAGTGGTTTATCCCATGCCAATGCCAACCCCGCCATTGCCGATAACCCGACCCGCACCCCTGTGAAACTGCCCGGTCCATTTGTGACCAGCAGATAATCAATCTCACTTCTTTTCGTGGGCGAGGCTTTTATCTGTGCTTCATCAAGCACTTCTTCCAGAAGCGGCATAAGGGCTTCGGCATGACCTTTTGTCATAGATTGCAAGCGACTGATAATACCGCCTTTATACGCTAATGCCACCGAGCAAGCGGCTTGCGTGGTATCACAGGCGAGAATAACATTCATGATGTAAGCCCTAATAATCTCCCGAATAATTTCCCGAATAGTCTCCCTAATAATTTAGAGAACGGCACGGACTTCGCTGACTTGTGGCACATAATGTTTGAGTAGATTTTCTATCCCCCCTTTGAGGGTCTGTGTGGCACTGGGACACCCGGCACACGCCCCACGCAAATGCAACGACACAACACCATCATGGAAGCCGTGAAAAACAACATCGCCACCATCTTGGGCGACGGCGGGGCGCACGCGTGTATCTAATATGTGTTTGATGGCTTTGGTTA
>JAAOIL010000136.1 GCA_015163825.1 Alphaproteobacteria bacterium
CCATAAAAGAGCGCGCTAATGTTGGACCACACTCTAATAGAGCCGCATTGACATTATGATTGGCGGCTAGGTCTTTTAAGACGACTTCGGGGCTGGCGGTGCTATGCAAAGCACGAGCGGATAATTTTGTATCACTTAAATCAATCGGGTCTTTCGTCATCACAACGGGCAAGGGCGAGAGGTGCGCCATACCTGATAGGCGGCAATCAAGCGAGGGATTGTCAGCAATTAATGTGCCAGAGCCTGTTATAATCGCATCGTGTTGCGCCCGTAATAAATGCCCATAACGCCTTGCTATGCCGCCTGTTATCCAAGTGGATTGCCCTTCGGGGGTGCGCATAAAACCATTTTTACTCATCGCTAGTTTTAGGGTTAATGATGCCCTACCCTTTTTTATGCGGGTCAGGAAACCGATATTTATGCGAGCCGCCTCTTCTGCGCCACAGCCTTTATGCACTTTTATATTTGCCGCTTGTAAGGCTGCTGCCCCTGCCCCCGCCACACGAGGGTCTGGGTCATCAATCGCATAAAACACCCGCGCAATTTTTGCGTCTATCAGGGCTTGCGAACAAGGCGGGGTTTGTCCGTGATGGGCGCAAGGTTCTAATGTGATATAGGCAGTGCCGCCTTGTGTTTTTGCGGCGGCTTTTGCGAGTGCTTGTGTTTCGGCATGGGGTCTGCCGCCTTGTGCTGTCCAGCCTGTGCCGATTACATTATCTGTCACGTCTGTTATCACACACCCCACAGATGGATTGGGGGCAACACTGCCTAACCCCCGCAACGATAATCGCAAAGCTTGGTGCATTCTGTGTTCGTCTGTTTTGTTTGGTGTCATAATCACGCCCTATGCCTTTATAATGTGGGAAGGCTTAGGTTTCGTTCTCTTCACCTGTCATTTCCCCTAAAAATTCTTCAAAGTCTTTCGCCTCGCGGAAGTTGCGATACACAGACGCAAACCGCACATAAGCGACCTTATCTAAAGCCGAGAGACCCCCCATAACAAGTTCCCCCAATATCTTTGCGGCGACTGCTTCTTCGCCTCTGTTTTCTAATTGGCGAACGATACCACTAACCATACGCTCTACCCGCTCGCTTTCAACAGGTCGTTTGCGCAGAGCGATTTGCACAGAACGCATAAGCTTATCCCTATCAAAGGGAACACGTCTGCCATCATTTTTGACAATCGTTATCTCTCGCAATTGCACACGTTCAAAAGTCGTGAAGCGACCCCCGCAATCCGAGCATTCACGGCGGCGGCGAATAACAGAATTATCCTCTGTCGGGCGGCTATCTTTAACCTGCGTATCGTTATTCATGCAATAAGGGCAACGCATAATTTATCCTAATATATAGGGTGGCGATTACACAAGGCTTCCACCTGTGACCGCACTCGTGTTTGCGTTTCTGGCGTGGGGTCGGTTAGAATCTCGCCCATCCATTGACCGATTTGCGTAAACGCCGCCTCCCCAAAGCCACGTGTTGTCGCTGCTGGTGTGCCGAGCCGAACCCCCGAAGTGATTGTTGGCGGTTGGGGATCAAACGGAATACCATTTTTATTGCAAGTCATGCCGACATTTTCTAGGGTAACCTCAGCAATATCGCCTGTTAGATTTTTCGGGCGCAAGTCTAGCAGCACCAAATGATTATCCGTGCCACCCGATACAATATCAAACCCTTGCGTCAATAGACTATCCGATAAGGCTTTGGCATTTTTGACGACACGCACAATATAGTCTTTATAATCTGGTTGCAAGGCTTCCTCAAAAGCGACCGCCTTCGCCGCTATGACATGCATGAGAGGACCACCCTGAATACCCGGAAATATCGCTGAATTAAACTTTTTACCCAATGCTTCATCATTTGAAAGAATGAGACCACCACGCGGACCTCGCAATGTTTTATGGGTTGTGCTGGTGACCGCATGGGCATGCGGCAACGGACTAGGGTGTTGCCCCCCCGCCACCAGACCCGCAATATGCGCCATATCCACCATCAAATAAGCCCCGACACTATCGGCTATTGCGCGGAAGCGTTTGAAATCTATCACACGCGGATAAGCCGACCCCCCCGCTATAATCATTTTTGGTTTGTGCTCGCCAGCGAGGCTCTCTATCTCGTCATAATCTATGTGGCAATCTTGAGGGCGCACCCCATACTGCACCGCATTAAACCACTTGCCCGACTGATTAGGAGGCGCCCCATGTGTGAGGTGCCCCCCTGCATCTAGGCTCATACCTAAAATCGTGTCGTTGGGCTGGAGCAACGCCATCATCACCGCCTGATTCGCTTGCGACCCAGAATTCGGCTGGACATTCGCATAAGCACAATCAAATATCTGCTTTACTCTGTCTATCGCTAGGTTTTCTACGACATCCATATACTCGCACCCGCCATAGTAACGTTTGCCGGGATACCCTTCTGCATATTTGTTCGTCATAACCGAACCCTGCGCCTCCAGCACCGCACGAGAAACGATATTCTCTGATGCGATTAACTCTATCTGGTTGCGCTGACGGCTCGTCTCATCGGCAATAGCAGACGCTACCGCACTATCAACCTTGCTGACATTATCGCTGAAAAATCCCGAAACGCTCATTGCCTATCTCCTTTTTTGAAGCGACTCACATCTAGCACAAATAACGCCTCATTAGAAGGGGGCAGATGCGACTCTTGCGCTTTGGACGGAGTCTGCTAGTATAAAGCCAATGATGATATTAATGATATTACAGAATATGAATCCCTATCAAGCGGGGGCGAGTATCATAGCGGTCGCCTTGAGTTTGCTCTGGGTGATAAGCCTGCTCAAGCGAGACGCGAGCATTATTGATAGTTTCTGGGGCTTCGGTTTCGTATTGATAGCGCTGGCGGGGATAATAAGTGTCGGCAAACCTGATGAGGTGGCGGGGGTGATTGCCGCTTTGGTTATTTTATGGGGATTGCGTTTGTCTTTGCACTTATTCTCGCGCTGGTGGCGAGAGGGAGCGGAAGATTATCGCTATCAGAATATGCGCAAACATCATGGGCGACACTTCTGGTGGCGCAGTCTATTCACGGTTTTTGCTTTGCAAGGTGTGCTGATGTGGCTTGTGGCTGTGCCATTTATGGCGGCGATAGGCGAACGCGGCAATGTTGATTATCCCCTTCTCACTCTGGCGGCATTGATTGCGGCATTGCTCGGCATTATTATAGAGACCATTGCTGATAGCCAACTCAAGCGCTTCCGCCGCACGGCACAAAAAGGTGAAGTCTTGCGTAAAGGATTGTGGGCATATACCCGCCATCCTAACTATTTTGGCGATACTCTGTTTTGGTGGGGAATATGGGGTGCTGTTGTTTCTATCTCGCCTCATCTGTGGTGGACGGCTTTTGCGCCCGCTTTGATGAACTTCCTGCTAGTCAATATATCAGGGGCGGCTCTGTTGGAACGCAAACTCCGCAAAAAAGAGGGCTATGCAGATTACCAAGAAAACACCAGCCGCTTTATTCCGAAATTCTGGTGAGCCTTATGACTATACCAGAACGACATTTTCCAGAAGCGCGGTTGCGGCGGTTGCGGCAAACCGATTGGACACGCCGATTAGTCGCCGAAAATCATCTAACCCCTGACGATTTAATTCTGCCGCTCTTTATTATGGAGGGCAATAACACCACTGAAGCGATAAAGACGATGCCGCATGTTAATCGGTTAAGCATAGACAAAGCGGTGGCGATGGCGAAAGAAGCGGCGGCGCTGGATATTCCATGTTTGGCATTATTCCCCAACACCCCTGCTGATAAGCGCAATGCGACAGGCAGCGAAGCGACCAATGCCGATAATCTTATATGCCGTGCGACCCGTGCCATAAAAGATGCTGTGCCTGATATTGGTATTTTGTGTGATGTTGCGCTGGATCCCTACACCACGCATGGACATGACGGCTTATTAGAGGACGGCAAGATATTGAATGATGCCACGTTAGATATTTTGGTGGAACAATCTTTGGTGCAAGTGGCGGCGGGGTGCGATATTATTGCGCCATCGGATATGATGGACGGACGCATTGGTGCTATCCGCACTGCCTTAGAGGGGGCGGGGCATAGCGATACATTGCTTATGGCATATAGCGCGAAATATGCGTCTGCTTTTTACGGACCATTTAGGGAGGCGGTTGGCAGTGGCGCGACTTTACAAGGCGACAAGAAAACTTACCAGATGTCCCCTGCCAATGCTGACGAAGCCCTACATGAAATCGCGCTGGATATAAAAGAGGGGGCGGATATGATTATGGTAAAACCCGGCATGCCTTATTTGGATATCGTGGCGGCAGCCAAGCAAACATTTCGGGTGCCGACCTTTGCTTATCAAGTATCGGGAGAATATGCGATGTTGGCGAGCGCCATAGAAGCACAACAATTAAAAGAGGATGTTATATTGGAAAGTCTGCTTAGTTTCAAAAGAGCGGGTGCCGATGGTGTGTTGAGTTATTTTGCCTTGCAAGCGGCACAAATGCTACAGCGATGATGTGTATTGTCCTCTGAAATAAAACAGCGGCGCACGATTTTTATCACAATAAGCAGCATTTTCTATCGTCCCTATAAATAGAGTGTGGTCGCCTACAGATAATCTCTGTTGCACTTGGCAATCAAAATGCGCCAACGACCCCGCTATATGCGGCAATTTATTTTCACTCAATATATAGTCATCGTCTTGCAAGCAATGTGTGTCGGGCGCGGCTAGGCGCATAGAGAGTTCCTTTTGTGTCGCCGACAATATACTTATCCCGAAATGCGTGGCAGTGGTGAATAAATCCGCCATCTCAGAATAATTGCCCAAACACCAAGACAATAGCGGCGGCGATAATGAAACAGAGGCGAAACTATTTATCGTAAGACCCCAGGCGCTATTTTCCTCGCCCTCTGATTCAGACACCTTTAAGGCGGTGGCGACAGCAACGCCTGTGCCAAAATTACCGAACGCAGTGCGTAAATGTCTGTCATCAATCATAGATTATATATGCCCTAAAGAAGCGGTTTAATCTAGGGTATAAGCGAATAAAGTGATAAAAGACATAAATATGATAAATGATATTCATATTTGGGTTAGCCTCGCCATCGTTGTGCTGGCAATGATATTATATGCCTCAGAGCGACTGGCGATGGAGGTCAGTTCCCTATTGATATTGGTTCTGTTGCTGATATTTTTTTCGCTCATGCCATTGGTTAATGAAAGCGGTGTGCTTTTGTTTGCGCCGCAAGATATTTTGGCAGGCTTTGGCAACCCCGCCCTCTTGACGATTATGGCATTGCTGGTGATAGCGCAGGGGATGTTTCAATCGGGGGCATTTGATAAGCCGATTGATTATATAAACAAATTAGCCGTTGGCTCTACTTTATTAGCCGTTGTCGTTGTCGTGGTGGCGGCGGCAATTGCTAGTGCCTTTTTGAATAATACCCCTGTGGTTTTACTCGCCATACCTATTCTTATTGCGGTGGCGGCACGGCAGAAAATATCGTCCTCGCCGATGCTTATGGGCTTGAATTATATGGTCGTGCTGGGCGGTAATCTAACTTTGCTGGGGTCTTCTACGAATTTGCTGGTGGCAGATTCTGCCGCGCGCATTGGCGCACCCCCATTTAAGTTTTTCACACCGACATTATTGGGCTTGCTGTTGTTATGTGTCGGGGGGCTTTATGTCTTCTTTATTATGCCGCGTCTATTGCGGCGCAATCCGTATAGCGAACAACAAGAAACCCCTGAATCAGGGCGACAATATATCATGGAAATACGTTTGCGCCCCGACAGCCCTCTGGTTGGGGCAAACACACAAGCCGGCTTTTTACCTGCCTTGCACGGTATGACATTGCAAATGATAGAACGCGGCACATCACAAATGCTGCCCCCCTTTGATGATTACACTTTAAGGGTGGGGGATAAATTATTCATCGCCGCCACGCGTCAAGAAATCGCCGATGCCCTTGCCGATAAAAATCATCCTTTGCATACGCAGATATTACCCCTCGTGCCCACGACAGATTCAGGCGATGACAAAGGCGATATGGTATTGGCGGAACTTGTTGTAGCACCCGGCTCTCGTATGGCGGGGCGCGGGGTTTATCAAACAGGATTTATCCATCTGACCGATTGCTTTATTCTCGGCGTGCAGAGGCGATCGCATATGGTGCGGCAAATGCTCGGGGAGATTCGCCTAGAAGAAGGGGATATTCTGCTCGTCATCGGGCAGCAATCCAACATAGATGGCTTGCCAAACCAAACCGATGCGCTGTTGATGCAATGGTCGGCACGAGAACTGCCGCAACTTAAAAATGCCAATCGGGCGCGGCTGATATTCGGGGCGACCGTTCTTATTTCTGCGACAGGCACATTACCGATTGTCGTGGCAAGTCTGGCGGGGGCGTGTGCGATGGTCGCCAGTGGTGTGCTTAATGTCCGCCAAGCCGTGCGTGGCTTTGATTTACGCATATTCCTCGTTATCGCCGCCGCTTTGGGTATGGCGAACGCCTTGTTTATTACAGGGGGTGCTACCCTTATCACCACTGGCTTCCTGACCGCTATGGAAGGCGCTAGCCCCGCTATCATCTTATCGGCTTTCTTTTTAATATGTGCGGTGGTGACCAACATTCTCTCAAATAATGCAACGGCTTTGCTATTTACGCCCCTGGCATTAGGGCTGGCGCAATCTTTGGATGTGCCACCTATGGCTTTCTTATTGGCAGTTATATTCGCCGCCAATTCTGGCTTTGCGACACCCATCGCCTATCAAACAAATCTGCTGGTGATGACACCCGGCAATTTCCGCTTCGCAGATTTTATGAAGGCGGGGATTCCCCTCATCATTATTATCTGGCTGACATATTCTTTTGTGGCACCCCTCTATTTTGGATTTTAACTGATGAACCAGCAAAGCAAAATAACGATGCCGACTTTCTTTTTAAGTGCCCCTGCGCCCTGCCCCTATCTAGCCAATAAGCAAGAGCGCAAACTATTCAGTGTGTTATCAGGGGCGGGGGCAGATGCTATCCATAATAGCCTGACACATTCGGGGTTTAGACGTTCGCAAAATATCGTTTATCGTCCGGCTTGCGAGGCGTGTAAGGCTTGTCAATCTGTAAGGATTGTGGCGCGGGATTATCAACAAACAAAAAGCGATAAGCGTATTATAAATCGCAATGCCGAGGTCGTGGCGACACATCACGCCCCACAAGCAACGGATGAACAATTTACGCTGTTATCGCGCTACCTAAACTCTCGCCATGCCCAAGGCAGTATGACGACAATGACCCGCAAAGACTACACCGCTATGGTGCAAGATAGCGATGTGGATACTTACCTCATAGAATATCGCCGCGAGGGCAAACTGGTCGCTTGCCTGTTGGGGGATAGAATGTATGACGGCTTCTCTCTCGTCTATTCCTTCTATACGCCCGATGCGCCGCAAGATAGTCTGGGGAATTATATGATATTGGAGCATATCAAGCGCGCAACACAAGCCCAATTGCCATATCTCTATCTTGGTTATCTCGTTGAAAATTGCCAGAAGATGGCGTATAAAAAGCGATTCCAGCCTTTGCAATCTTTAACGCAAGAAGGCTGGCTAGATTACGAAACATGAGGAGTAGATAATGCCGAAAAAACCCATCGCAAAAAATACGCAAAGACGCAAAGCCCTCAAAACATTAGGCGCAGGGGCTGTAGGTGCCGTTGGGGTGGCGTGTGCTAGCGCTCTGCCATTGCCGGCTTACGCAAAAGGCATACGCACTTTGAAACTGGTGACAACATGGCCTAAAAACCTACCCGGCATTGGTAATACACCAGAGATTATCGCCAAAAATATAGAAGATATGAGCGATGGACAATTACGCATAAAAGTTTTTGCAGCAGGAGAACTCGTCCCCGCTTTTGAAGCCTTTGATGCCGTCGCCACGGGCACAGCCGAAATGTATCATGGCGCAGAATATTATTGGCAGGGTAAATCTGCTGCCTTCAACTTTTTCACGACCGTACCCTTTGGTATGTTGCCACAAGAACTAGCGGCTTGGATACATTTTGGGGGCGGACAAGAACTATGGGAAGAACTATCAGCCAAATTTAATATCCGTCCTTTTCTGGCGGGTAATACTGGTTTGCAAATGGGCGGCTGGTTTAATCGGGAGATTAATTCGGTAGATGATTTTCGCGGTCTCAAAATGCGTATGCCGGGCTTGGGCGGTGAAGTGATAAGACGATTAGGTGCTGTCGCTGTGGCTCTGCCGGGTGGGGAGATTTTTCCCGCTATGAAAAGCGGGGCGATTGATGCCAGCGAATGGAATGGTCCATGGAATGACACCGTCTTTGGTTTTCACCAAGTAGCGGAATATTATTATTGCCCGGGCTTTCACGAGCCGGGGGCGGGGCTATCGTTAGGCGTGAATCAGGATGTCTATAACGACCTGACCACCGCCCAAAAAACAATGATTAGAGTGGCGGCGCATGCGGAAAATGACCGCACCCTTGCCGCCTATAATTACGAGAATGCAAGGTCTTATCAAACTTTGATACATAAACATAAAGTCAAAATCCGCACTTACCCCGATGATGTCGTCCTCGCTTTGCGCGAAAAATCGCAAGATGTGCTGGCGGAAGTCGCCGCGAAAGACGAACTGACCACAAAGATTTATAAAAGTTTCAAAGCCTTTCAAGATATTTCTTTGCAATGGCGTAGCAGTGCCGATGATATTTACAATCAGTGGCGCATCAAGACATGATACATATCGCACGCCATATTGCGACCGCTATTGACACAACCAACACCTTTATCGGACGCAGTGCCGCATGGTTGGTTTTGCTTATGGTGCTTGTACAATTTGGTGTGGTGATTATGCGTTATGTGTTTGGCGAGGGATCTATCATCGCACAAGAAGCGATTTTATATATGCACGCAACATTATTTTTAGTGGCGGCTGCCGATACATTATTGCAAGATGCCCATGTCAAGATTGATATTTTCTATGCCCGCCTAGAGGCGCGGCAACAACACCTCATCAACATTATCGGGTATATATGTTTTGCGATTCCGTTTTGTGTGTTGATATGGGTGGTGTCGTTTGAGTATGTCGCCCTGTCGTGGAAAGTGCTGGAGGGCTCGCGCGAGACAAGCGGTATTCCCGCCATCTATTTATTGAAGTCGGTCATTTTGATATTCGCTGTGCAACTGGGTTTGCAATCTTTCAGCCAAATCATCAAATCCTTTATCGGGTGGCGGCAAAATGTTTGAACATTTAGATATGCTTATGTTTGCAGGTGTGTGCCTCGCCTTGATGGCGGGGTTTCCTGTCGCCTTTACACTGGCGGGGGTCGCCCTCGTCTTCGCCTTTGTCGGCTATGGCGCAGGGGTGTTTGATTTAAGTTTCCTCTCGTTCTTGCCGCAACGGATTTTCGGGACGATGATCAATGAAGTATTGATTGCCGTTCCCTTATTTATTTTTATGGGCACAATGTTGGAACGCGCCAAACTGGCAGAGGATTTACTGGAAAACCTATCCTATCTATTCCGCAATATAAAAGGCGGGTTGGGCGTTGCCGTGTGTATTGTCGGGGCATTGCTGGCGGCATCAACGGGGATTGTCGGCGCAACGGTCGTGACGATGGGGCTGCTAGCATTACCAACAATGCTGAAACGTGGCTATGACCCCGCCCTCGCCACGGGGGTTATCGCCGCCACCGGCACATTGGGGCAAATCATTCCGCCCTCTATCGTGCTGGTATTGCTGGGCGATGTTATCGCCAATGCCTATCAACAAGCACAATTGGAACAAGGCATATTCACACCCGAAACCATATCGGTCGGGCAATTATTCGCAGGCTCTCTTGTGCCGGGCTTTGTGTTGGTCGGGCTTTATATCATCTATCAAATCGGGGTGGCTTGGCGTTATCCCGAAAAAGCCCCGACGCCCGATTATGACGAAGACGACATAAACCTGACATGGCGCAATATCGCAATCGCCCTCGCCCCACCCATATTACTGATTGTCTCCGTGTTGGGCTCAATTTTAGGGGGCATTGCCACACCAACAGAAGCCGCAGCGGTCGGTGCTATCGGAACATTATTATTAGCAGGCGCAAAACTAGCCTCTCTACAATCGCACGCGCAATCACGTTATGTCGTGCGGATAATTTGGGCGGGTGCTGTCGCATTGGTGGCACTCATCATTTTGACCACAAACACCGACCCCCGCTTGGATATGCTAACGCCCGCCACCATCGCCGCCATTATTTGCACTAGCGTTTTATTATTAGCGATTTTGGTAGCAATAATCACCACTTTTCGCGATGATGTCTTGCGCCCCGCCATGCGCACTACAATGCACACGACATCTATGGTGTTTATGATATTGATTGGGGCTGCCTTATTCTCGCTCGTCTTTCGGGGCTTGGGCGGCGACGACACAATAGAAGCCCTCTTGCATAATCTGCCGGGCGGTGTCTGGGGGGCTATCGCTATCACAATGCTGATTATGTTCTTGCTCGGCTTCTTTCTTGATTTTATTGAAATCACCTTTGTGATAGTGCCATTGGTCGCCCCGATATTATTAACGATGGGGGTAGATCCCGTCTGGTTGGGTGTGATGATGGCAGTCAATTTACAAACCTCCTTCCTGACACCGCCCTTTGGCTTTGCGCTGTTTTATTTGCGGGGCGTCACGCCCCCTTCCGTGCCGACATCGGCTATCTATCGTGGCGCAATCCCCTTTGTGATTATCCAATTGCTGATGCTGGTATTGCTCGCCTTCATTCCCGAACTCGCAACTTGGTTGCCAGAACAGATTTTTGGAGATTAAATTCATGCGCACATTATTTTTTATGGGCGTGATTATTGCGCTGGGGCTTTATCTCTCGCAACAAGAGGGATTTGAGAATGGATTTTTCGCTAGAATAAAAGCAAATTTTGGCGGCAAAACAGAGTTAGTCATAGCCATACCACAAAACATTATTTTACACGAAGAGCATAAAAACCTATCCGTGCCGCTTGTTTTGCGCCTAACCAATAACACCGATGCGGTAGAAGCCTTGACGGCGCCGCCGTGTAAAGAGTTTCGCTTTCTCATCACCACTGCGGGCGATGCCTTTAAGCAATCGGCGGGCAGTGATGAAAATTGCCCCGCCACCACCGCCACCAGTCGGGCGCTTGGTAAAGGCGAGGTATTGCAAGACCTGCGCCAGATATTTTTAGATACAAAACGTTATCAGGCGGGGGATTATAAATTGCGGGTGCGCTTTTGGGGATATGAAGCGGAGAAAACTTTCTCTCTCGTTCCGCCCGAATAGAATTAGAGTCGCAAATTAAAGCCGATTGGGAAATGGGGTGCCCATTGTGCCATCGGCTGGAAACCCATTAGGGCGTTTGCGCCCCGACTGCCCTCTTGTGCCGTGATAGACTTTCAAATCATCAAATATCTTTTCACGCCCCGCCTTATCGGTTAGCGACAAACCTTTTTTAGCCGTAAAGCACCGCGCCCCCATAAGATAACCCTCGCCATGTCTTTGAAGGCGCACACCCTTTTTACCCGCCGACATTTCTGGCACTTGCGCTAGCGGGAAGCAGAGGAGTTTTTTATTACGCCCCAACACCGCCACACTATCGCCATGCACGGGCACACATTGCACTGCCTTATCGGGGGACTTAACATTAAGCACCGATTTACCAGCACGGCGCGCACTCACCAATTCTGCCTCCGCCACGATAAAGCCATTGCCAATATGAGATGCCACAAGCAATTGCCGCTTTTCATCATGGACAAAGATTTCTACGATTTCATCTTCGGGGGCTATATCTGCCAATAGGCGCACCGCATCGCCATGTCCGCGACCGCCGGGTAATTTGCTGGCATCTATCGTATGAGCCCGCCCATTTGACGCAAATAAAATCAACTTATCGGTTGTCATAGCGTGTAAAACGAAGGCGGCTTTGTCGCCGTCTTTATAAGTCAGCGTTTTGCCATTCTCTAAATGCCCCCGCATAGCGCGAATCCACCCTTTTTGCGAACACACAACACTGATAGGTTCTTTCTCTACCATCATTTCTAGGGAGACGTCTTCTTCTTCCCCCGCTTCTTCGTAAGTGGTGCGCCGCTTGCCCAGTTCAGTTTTGTCGCTATAGGTTTTTTTGATTTCTTTTATCTCATCAGCGATGATTTTATCTTGCATCTGGCGTGATTTTAAGAGTTTGCGCAAAGCGACACGTTCAGCCGTGAGGTCTTTATGTTCGGTGCGGATTTTTTGTTCTTCTAGTTTCCGCAAAGCCCGCAAGCGCATATTCAATATGGCTTCGGCTTGTGTTTCGGTAAATTTGAACTTTTTCATCATCACACGTTTCGGCTCGTCTTCTTCTCTTATGATACGGATGATTTCGTCTAGATTTAAGTAAGCGATAAGATAGCCGTCTAATATCTCTAGCCTATTGGTTATTTGTGCTTCGCGATGTTTGCTTTTGCGCACCAAAACAACATTGCGATGTTCCAGCCATTCCAGCAGAGCCTCGCGCAAGCCCATAACACGAGGCACACCCTTGCTATCCAGCACATTCATATTCATAGAAAACCGCGTCTCTAAATCGGTGCGGCGATAAAGCGATGCCATCAATTGTTCGGGTAATACATTTTTGCTTTTCGGCTCTAGCACAATGCGGATGTCTTCGGCGCTGTCATCATAGATATTATCCAAAAGCGGCAGGCTTCGCGCGTGCATAAGTTCGGCTATCTTTTCTATCAGGCGAGACTTCTGCACTTGATAGGGGATTTCCGTTATCACCAAAGCCCATGTGCCACGCTCTTTTTCTTCTATATGGTAACGCGCCCGCACCCGCATAGTGCCACGCCCTGTCGCATAAATTTCTCGCAAGGTATCTTTAGTCTCTATACAAATGCCCCCTGTCGGGAAGTCTGGACCTTGCACATATTCCATCAAGGTATCAATCCGTGCTTTGGGGGTTTTAATAAGGTGTAAGGCTGCCGAACATAACTCCCCTATATTATGAGGCGGGATATTCGTTGCCATACCAACCGCAATACCCGTCGCCCCATTCGCTAACAAATTAGGGAAGGCGGCAGGTAAAAGCACAGGCTCTTCATCTTCGCCATCATAAGTGGCGCGGAAATCTACCGTGTCATTATCTATGTCCGCTAATAGCCGCTCCGAGACCGCTGTCAGGCGGGCTTCGGTATAACGCATCGCCGCAGCATTATCGCCATCAACATTACCAAAATTACCCTGCCCATCAACCAACGGATAGCGCACCGCAAACCCTTGCGCCAAGCGCACCAGTGCATCATAAACCGCCTGATCACCATGCGGGTGATAGCGACCAATAACATCGCCCACCACCCTCGCCGATTTCTTGAAACTCTGCTCTGGCGATAGATGCAAACGGCGCATCGCAAAAAGCAAGCGCCGATGCACAGGCTTTAAGCCATCACGCACATCGGGCAATGCCCTATTGGTAATGGTGGCGAGCGCGTAAGCCAGATAACGCTCCTGCAGCGCATCCTTCAAATGGACTTCCTCTGCCTCGCCACTTTTTATGGGGGTTGCCTCAGTCATACCCCCTTATGGGGTGATTCTCATTTTTTTAATATATTAATTAATCGCGCCCGAATAGGCGGCAAAGTCAGCTGATTCGGGGTGTAGCACCGCCGCTCCAAAAAATAGCCCGTCAGCGCAAGCCCCGCCAGCACATCCCCCTTTGAGACGGCGGCATTATCCAATAATAAAAAAGAGGGCAACGGCAATAGTTTATCCCCATAGGGTGCTGCGACTTCGGCACAGACGGCTCTGCCACTGCGGGGCGATATATGCGTCAGACCTTCTTTCACACCCGATACCGCACACGCCTCCATATCAAGCCCGAAGCCTATTTCCTCTAGCAACATCATCTCAAACCGCACATAAAGCGGTAGCCAAAATGCGCCATCATCATCTGCCGATAGATTAGACAAAGACGACAACAACACCTGCACCGCATCATAAAGACGCGCATAAGCATGACGCTCTGGGGTCATTTGTAAAAGCGCACACATACTTTGCATCGCCGTCAGCAATATATTATTATCCAAAACCTCTGCCGAATAAGCGTGTAGGTTCTCTGCCGTTAGCACCCCCAATTGTTCAGATAATCGCGCTCGCCATAAAGCCGACACCATATTTCCCGATTGCAATATAGGGCGCTGTTTGCGACTATTGCCACCACGCACCAAACCAACATAGCGACCCTGTTCGCGTGTGAAAATATCAACAATCGCATTACCTTCCCCGTGCGGGCGTGTGCGTATGATGAGACCTTCGCTACGCCACTCCATCAATCACACCTGATAGGTAAGCCCAAGCGCACGATACCGCGCAGGATCGTCTTGCCAATTCTTGCGCACCTTAACAAATAAAAATAAATGCACCCGACAATCAAATATCTGCTCCAACTCTTTACGAGACGATGCCCCGATATGCTTTATCGTGCGCCCCTGCGCCCCTAAAATAATCGCCCTTTGCCCTTCACGCCGCACATATATCGTTTGCTCTATACGCAAATCATGTTTTTTATGCGTTTCCCATGTTTCGGTTTCAACGCTTAACGCATAGGGAAGTTCTTGATGCAAATGCACAAATAATTTTTCACGCGTGATTTCCGCCGCCAATAAACGAGAGGGAATATCCGCCGCCATATCCTCTGGATAAAGCCACACACCTTCTGGCATAGATGATTGCAAATGCGATTTAATATCCGCCACGCCATCATCGGCATTCGCCGCAATGAGGAAACTATGAGAAAAACTATAATGCGCATTCAACATCGCTATCAAAGCGGGTAGTGATTTTCGCGCCACCAAATCTATCTTATTCAACACCAGCGAAACTGGCTTTTTGACATCTGCCAGACCTTGCAAAACGATATCTAATTGCGGGGTAATCTCGCCGCCTTTTATGTCGTGGGCGACATCTAACACCAGCATTATCTCATCTGCCTCTTTCACTGCCGACCACGCCTCATGCACCATCGCCCTATCTAATCGCTTTTGCGGTTCAAATATGCCGGGTGTATCTACCAGAATTATCTGTGTCGCCTCCGCCATCGCTATGCCACGCAAACGCGTGCGTGTGGTTTGCACCTTCGCAGAAACAATCCCCATTTTTTGTCCGACCAAAGCATTCATCAAAGTCGTCTTACCCGCATTGGGGGGACCTATCACCGCTGCGAATCCGCAATATGTTTTAGTCATTATCAGCACTCTTATATTGTGTAAGCCATGCCTGTGCCGCTTGGCTTTGCGCCACACGCACCGATGCCCCCTGCCCTTGCGCCTGTTGCTGTGCCACCATCACCGACACAATAAAATGCGGCGCATGGTCGGGACCTTGCTTTTCTATAATCTCATAGAGGGGTAACTCTAGTTTGCGTTTCATCGTGTATTCTTGTAGCGCAGTTTTGGCATCTTGCGGGGCGATTATTTGCGCCCGCATAATATCGTGCCAATGGGTATGGATAACGCTTTGCGCTGCTTTTATACCACCATCTAAATAAATCGCCCCCAATATCGCCTCGCACCCATCTGCCATAATGTTGCGGGCGAGGGGTCTGGTGGTTTTATCGGTTACGATAACTTTATCTAGCCCCCACGCCGCCGCTATCACCGCACAAGTATCACGGCTAACTAATGTTGCTAATCTTCGTGCCAAATGCCCTTCGCTTTCGTGCGTGAACTTTGCCACAAGTGTTTCGGCAATCACTAGCCCTAATACTCTGTCGCCCAGAAACTCCAGATGTTCGTTGCTTTCTTTATCTTTGGCTTTAGAGGTGGCGGCGCTATCGTGGAGGAGGGCGCGCTCTAGCAATGCCTGTTGCTTAAACTCATAGCCAAGCCGTTTTGCAAATGCTTTGAGGTTACGATTCATCTTATCATTTCACTATCGTTAGTAATCTATCAAAGCGGATAGCATCACCCCATCGCCAGATTTCCCAAAATCGTGCTCTATCCCCCAGCGAGAAAAACAAAACACGCGCAGGACCGACAAGATTATCGTGCGGCACATATCCTACATAATGCGTGAAACGACTATCAGTGGAGTTATCGCGATTATCGCCCATCATAAAATAATGTTCGGCGGGAACATAATAGGCATCGGTATTATCCCCGATGTGGTGAGGGTTTTCGTCTAATGTAAAATAGGTGCGCCCATTGGGGAGTGTTTCTTGATAGCGGGGTGTGCGCTCCCCATTCTCCACAAAATCTGCCACGCGCTTGCGCGCGATTGGTTTATCGTTGAGCCATACCACACCATCACGCATTTGTATTTTATCACCGCCCATACCG
>JAAOIL010000137.1 GCA_015163825.1 Alphaproteobacteria bacterium
ACGCGTTCGACGAGTCCGCGTCCGCCGCGTGGCACGATGACATCTATTTGTCCGTTCAATCCTTGCAATAGATGCCCGACGGCTTTTCGGTCGCTGGTCGGAACCATTTGGACGCATGCTTCGGGCAGCCCTATTTTGGCGAGGGCTTGTGTGAAGCATTGATGTATAAGCCGTGCCGATTCCACGATTTCGGAACTATTGCGTAAGATTACGACATTGCCCGATTTCAAGCACAGAGCGGCGGCATCGGCGGTTACATTGGGGCGGCTTTCATAGATAATGCCGATAACGCCTAGCGGCACCCGCCGCCTTTCTATATTTAGGCCGCTCGGCACTTGCCATTTTGCCAGGGCAACGCCGACCGGATCGGGCAAAGCGATAATGGTTTCAACGGCATTGGCGATAGCATTGATGCGGGCTTCGTCTAGTAAGATGCGGTCAAGGCGTGCCTCATTAACCCCACTGGCTTTAGCATTCTCCATATCTTTGGCGTTGGCGATAATCAAAGCGGCGCAACTGGCGCGCAATTGATTGGCGGCTTCTTGTAGCACGGCATTTTTCTGGTCGGTGTCGGCTTCTGCCAGATGATGGGTGGCAGCACGCGCCTTTGCCCCTAAATCCAACATGACCTGTTCTAGGTCATTTTTATTAGTCATAATATTTTCTCCACTGGTGCGCCCGATAATTTTTTGTGCTTCGGCGGTGGGATAGGCACATAAGCCCCGCCCGATTTATCCTCTTCGTAAGGCTTTTTCGGCGCCGCTAGCAATGGTGTGCGTGGTGGCACCCCTTGCGATTGTTACACTTTCTGCGGCAGTTAAAGCTCTTGCGGCAGTTAAACGCCCTGCGACCCAATTGCTATGTACGGCGCGTGATATGGCGGGGGTGCCTTTGGCGACAAATATGGTGTTGCGTCTCTCTTTTCCCGCTTCTAAAGCAGCCAGCGGATTTGTCGTCCGCCCCGATGTTAATATCATATGACATCCCGCTTCCGTAGCGATTTTGGCGGCGGCTAGTTTGGTTATCATACCACCAGAGCCAAAGGTGCTATCGCTTTCGCCGCCCATAGCGAGAATATCGTCTGTGATATTTTCTACCCTTGCGATATGTTCTGCCTCATCGGGGTTTGTTTTGGGGCTTTTGGTATAGAGCCCGTCGACATCAGATAACAGCACGAGGCATTCGGCGGAAATCATATTGGCGACCCTTGCTGCCAGGCGATCGTTATCGCCATAGCGCAGCTCTTGCGTGGCAACCGTATCATTTTCATTGATGATAGGCACGACGCCCATTTTAATCAGGCTTTGTAGTGTGCCACGGGCATTCAAATAACCTTGCCATTCTTCAGTGTTGTCAAAAGTAAGTAAGATTTGTGCCGCATCTATATCATAGGCGCCAAGCGCTTCTTGCCAGCCTTGCACCAACGCGATTTGCCCGGTGGCGGCGGCGGCTTGGGATTGCTCCAGCGACAAAGATGAACGCCCCAGCCCCAGCCTTGCACACCCTAGCGCCAGTGCCCCCGATGATACAACAATAATTTCGCGCCCTTCTTTTCGGGCGGCATCAATATCTTGTGCCAGTCCTACCAAACGAGCACGATTAATAGCGCCATCTTTTATCAAAAGGGCGGAACCAATTTTTATAACCAATCGCTTGGCGTTTTTGTATTCATCTAGCATATCAAGCCATTCCTTCTTTCCCTGATTCTAGCATAGAAACAAGATGTGTGGCAAGCCCATCAAGACCAGACCCCGCCACAGCAGAAATAACCAGAGGGGCGACACCGCACACTTCTTTTATGCGCTCCCTTTGTGCCTCTTGTTCCTCTATTGATATGGCATCGCTTTTCGTCAAAGCGATCAGGCATTGCCGATTTTCCAGACCTTCCCCCAGTTCGCCCCCCAAACCACCCGCCAGCCCGTCATAAGCCGCCAGTTCTGCCCGAATAGTGTGATAATCGGCGACGACATTTTCGCTGGTCGCATCTATCAAATGCAACAACAGAGCACATCTTTCTATATGCCCCAAGAACCGATGCCCCAGCCCGGCACCATCGGCAGCACCCTCTATCAAACCCGGAATATCCGCCATCACAAAATCTTGCGCATGCACCGTCACCACCCCCAAATGTGGCGTAAGAGTCGTAAAAGGATAATCGGCTATTTTCGGTTTGGCGCGGCTCAACCTTGATAGCAAAGTAGATTTACCCGCATTCGGCAACCCGACCAGACCAACATCGGCGATCAGTTTTAAGCGCAACCATACCCATGCTTCACGCCCCTCCAATCCCGGATTAGCATTGCGCGGTGCTTGGTTAGAGGCACCCTTGAATTGGCGATTACCAAAGCCCCCATTGCCGCCTTTTGCCAATATCTCTTCTTGCCCGACATGAGTGAAGTCGGCAATCAAAGTCTCGTTATCTTCGGCAAATATCTGGGTGCCAATCGGCACAGCCAACAGACAATCTTTACCCGCGCCGCCATTGCGCCCCTTCCCCATACCATGCGTGCCGGTGCCGGCTTTGTGATGCTGCTTATAGCGATAATCAATCAAAGTATTTAACCCCGCCACCGCCACGGCTGTCACATGCCCACCACGCCCGCCATCACCACCATCAGGGCCGCCATAGGCAACATACTTCTCCCGCCTGAAACTAACAGACCCCGCCCCGCCATTACCAGAACGTATATATATCTTCACCTGATCCAAAAATTTCATGAAGGCTATATAGCATAAAAGCGGCTGTGCCACATCGTAGTTTATGCATAGCCCAGAACCCCGCAAAGCCCTGTCGTGCTTTTCGGTCTGGCAAATCTATAAACCACCCCCCAAGCCCCCATTCTCTTTTGGGGAGTTTGGCACTAAAATATATTTATGCTATGCTATTAGCAATTATCAATAGAGGGAGTAAAATTATGGCAAATAAATGGGATGAATATAGCAAAACGAAAATATGCAATAAATGTGGTGCAAAGTATGAAGTAAAATTTCAAAAAGTACCTTGGCGAGATGAAGATAAATTTGAATGTGAGTGCGGTGAAGTGTTTAAATATAAAGGCACACACGCCTATATGAGTCATAAGAAAATTGAATCATAGATTATCCAATATACACTATCTCACTAAACCCCTATCTCTATATAAAGCGGCTGTGCCACATCGTAGTTTATGCTTTGCTACTGCGGTCTCTTATAAGGGGGACAACTCCCCCTTGAATCCCCCTTATTTTCTGTTCCCATTCCCCACCGAGCAACGCACATATTGGCTTGTAAACCCCAAGCCAATATATACTATTTCAGCAAAGTCCTATTTCATATAACTACCCTAGCATAAAAGCGGCTGTGCCACATCGTAGTTTATGCTTTGCCCAGAACCCCGCAAAGCCC
>JAAOIL010000138.1 GCA_015163825.1 Alphaproteobacteria bacterium
ATGCGCCTTGACCCTATTTCCCTAGAGCAACTTTTGCACCCGACATTAGATCCCAACGCCAAATATGAGATTATTGTGAAGGGCTTGCCTGCTTCGCCGGGTGCTGCTTCGGGCAAGGTTGCGTTCACGGCGGCACAGGCGGAGGAAAGAGCGGGGCGTGGTGAGGATGTGATATTGTTGCGTTCCGAGACGACGCCCGAAGATATTCATGGTATGTATGCGGCGCAAGGCATATTGACGTCGCGCGGTGGTATGACGAGCCATGCGGCGGTTGTTGCGCGTGGTTTGGGTCGCCCTTGTATATGTGGTGCGACTTCCATTCAAATAGATTTAGAGAAGGGCACGGCATTATTGGGCAAGCACCGCCTCGTGGAGGGTGATATTATCACGATAGATGGTAGCACTGGCAATGTTATGGCGGGAAAAGTTGCGACATTAGAGGCGGAACTTTCGGGTGATTTTGCGAAACTGATGGCGTGGGCAGATGCACACCGCACGCTAGAAATTCGCGCCAATGCTGAAACCCCTATGGATGCGGCGCGTGCCAGACGTTTAGGGGCGGAGGGGATAGGGCTTGTGCGAACGGAGCATATGTTTTTTGACCCCGAGCGTTTATTTAATTTGCGCCTATTATTGTTGTCGCAAAACCCGACACAAGAACGCAAGGCGATGGATACATTAGAGCCCGCCCAACGTGAGGACTTTGCGAAATTATTTAAGGAGATGGCGGGGCACCCGATTACAATCCGTTTGCTAGACCCCCCGATACATGAATTTTTGCCGACTCCGCATGATGACATCACAGATTTAGCCGATGCGCTAGATATGACGGAGCGCAGTTTGCGTTCCAAAATAGAGGGCTTACAGGAAGTTAATCCGATGTTGGGGCATCGGGGTTCGCGGTTAGGGCTAACGATGCCGCAAATATATGAGATGCAGTTGCGTGCTTTATTTGCGGCGCGTCAAGATAGTGCGCCAGCACCAGATGCCCCCCCGATAGAGATTATGTTTCCGTTGATTATGGCGGGGCAGGAGTTAGCGCAATTATGTGAAATGACGCAGAACATTGCGCGCGAAGTTAAGGCGCGAGAGGGTGATTATATTATTGGTTCTATGATAGAGGTGCCTCGTGCGGCATTGGTCGCAGACCAACTAGCCGCCCACGCGGTGTTCTTTTCTTTTGGCACGAATGATTTGACGCAAACGACACTTGCGCTGAGCCGTGATGATGCTGGTCGTTTTCTGGGCGATTATACCAGCCGTGCAATTCTGGCGGCAGATCCTTTTCGGACATTAGATATTGATGGCGTCGGTTCTTTGATGAAGATTGCCGTTGCCAAAGCCCGCTCGGTGCGCCCCGATATTAAATTGGGGTTATGTGGGGAGCATGGCGGCGACCCGCAATCCATTCGGTTTTGCCATGCCTTGGGGTTTGATTATGTTTCTTGCTCGCCTTATCGTGTGCCGATAGCCCGCTTAGCGGCGGCTCAGGCGGCTTTGCTGGCTGCAAAAAGCAGTTGAGGTGAAGGGCGAATCGGGCTAATTACGAGCGATGAAATTATTACGAAACAGACTTTTTATGACAACGACCATGACAATAGCGATAGGCTTGGCATTGCTTGCTGTGCCGTTGGGGCGCATCACTTTTGTAGCGGGGGAGGCAGCGGCAAAACCGCAGCCGTCATTATCTGTCTCGCAAGCCACAGCAACATTGACAGCACAAAAACCAAAGCGCATTTATTATAAACACCAACGCCCGACTGCAGAAAACACAGAAGAAAACAACGCCGCAGAGCGCCGATGTTTAGCACAAGCAATTTATTTTGAAGCAAGATCAGAACCGATTGTCGGGTGGGAAGCGGTGGCAGAAGTTGTTCTGCATCGGGTGTTGGATAAACGCTATCCCTCTACAATATGTGGTGTTGTGTTTCAGGGCGAATATTATCGCCATCGTTGCCAGTTTTCCTTTGCTTGCGATGGGCGCAGCGACCGCCCCAAAAACCGCCGCATTTGGAGAACGGCTTTACAAGTGGCAGATTCAAAATTAGCCCGTTATTATTTGCCACCCAAACAAGATCGTGCCACACATTATCATGCCGATTATGTCGTTCCCTCGTGGAGCAAAAAAATGGTGCGGATAGAAAAAATAGGGCGACACATATTCTATGCCGACACAGGCAGACGCACGCCACTTTAGTATAATTAATTTATGCTAATATCCAGCCCGACATCTAATGTCGGGGCAGAATGTGTAATAGACCCGACAGAAACATAATCAACACCGCTTTCGGCTATGGCAACTATGCTGGCGGCATTGATACCCCCCGATGCCTCAGTGGTGATATTCGCCCCCGCTTCTTTTATGCGGGCTATGGCTTGGCGTAAAATGTCGGGGGGCATATTGTCTAGCAACACAACATCTGTGCCCGCCGCTATGGCGGTGTCCAATTGCGATAATGTATCCACTTCTATTTCCACGACCATATTTTTACCAATATCACGCACGGCATCTAGGGCTTGTTGCACCCCCCCGACCACAGCAATATGATTATCTTTGATTAAAATACCATCATAAAGTCCAATACGATGATTATTGCCGCCGCCGCAATGCACGGCATATTTTTCTACCACTCTTAGATTGGGGGTGGTTTTGCGTGTGTCATAAAGTTTTGCCGAAGTGTGTTTTATCAATGCGGCAAGATGAGCGGTGGCAGAGGCAATGCCTGATAAATGCCCGATGAAATTAATGGCGGTGCGTTCCCCCTCCATTATGGCACGGGCATTGCCTTTGATTGTTAGTATCTTGTCATTGACGGCGAGGGTGTCGCCATCTTTTTTGTGCGGGGTTAGGTCTAGGGTGGAATCCACTTGTGCGAAAGCGGCAAGGGCAAAATCTAATCCGCATAGCACCCCCGCTTTGCGATTACTGATAGACGCTTCTGCGGTGCGTGTCGCAGGGATAAGGGCGCGAGAGGTAATGTCGCCTTCTTTGTTGAGGTCTTCTACCAATGCCCCTTTCACCAGCGATTGCACCATTTCATTTGATAATTTGTCTATTGCCATTTTAATCTTTCCTGATGTTAGAGATTTCATTTTTTGTAAAATGGGTTTCGGCTTGTGGCACACGCGCCAGCCCATTTTGTAATTCGGTTAGGGTCAGGCGACTATGACGACTATGGGGCAACATATCGGGATAGTCGGTGCGATAATGTCCGCCTCGGCTTTCTTCGCGTTTCCAAGCGGCATAAGTGATTGCCAGTCCCGCCAATATACGATTGGTAAAACTAGCCGAAGCGTGTGCGGCGCGTTGCAACCGCAAGAGTTCATTAAGTGCATAGATAAGCCCTTGTGCATCGCGTTGCACCCCGACATAGCGGTTCATAATATGGCGCAAATGTTTCATAGCAACTTGTGGCACGATTTGCGCCTCTGATGATTGCGAATTTGTTTGTGTTTCAAAATGCCCATAGAGCGGAGGCGGAGGTGGGGTGGTCGCTTCCGCCTCCCTTGTTTGATTAGGGATTGCGCCATTGATGTCTTCGGCAATGCGCGCGCCGAAAACCAATGTCTCAAGCAGAGAATTACTGGCGAGGCGATTTGCGCCATGCACACCTGTTGCTGCCACTTCACCGCAAGCCCATAATCCG
>JAAOIL010000139.1 GCA_015163825.1 Alphaproteobacteria bacterium
GAAGGCGGGGGTTGCGGCGGTGCGTGGTTATTTGGTTGCCTTGCGCGATGCGGCACGACAACGTTATGATGCGGGGATGAGTTATAAGGAGGCGGCATTAGATATTGCCCTTGATGTTTATGATGATTGGGGCGACCGCGAACGCATTGTCGTCAATTGCGCGACTTTATATAGAGAGTTTGGTATGGCGGATAATCCTGAAATTGCTGAATTATTTGCGGGCATGGCGGAATATGCCAAAGCCCGCTCTTAAAAATAATGGCAAAAAATAAATGCCAAATAAAATAGATGCGACGGGCTTGCAGTGTCCCCTACCTGTATTGCGCTTGGCGCGGGGGTGTCGGGGTTTGACATCTGGCACACGCATAGAAATAAAAGCCACCGACCCGATGACAAACATAGACATACCGCATTGGCTACAAGAACAAGGGCATCGGCTTATTACGCAAAAACAATCTGGCGACACATATTATTTTGTATTAGAGATTAAGTAAGACTGGCTTCTATTTCTTTTGTCCAGCCAACAGTGATTTTTTGCGCCCTTTCACATATAGGGCGTTTTATCAAAGTTGGGTGCGCCACCATAAGGGCGATGAGGGCGGCGGCGGTGGTTTGCGCTTTATCTTTATCAGATAAATTACGCCATGTTGTGCCGCGTCTGTTCAACAATATATCCATATCCACTTGCGCCAACCAACGTTTTATATCGCCAGCACTTAATCCATCGGTGCGCATATCGTGGAACTTATGCGCAATATCTTTTGCACTCAAGGCTTTGCGGGCAGCACGACATTTATCGCAATTCTTTATACCATATAAGGTAAGCATTATATCGCTTCTAAAATTTCAGGGTAAGCGGTCAATGTCTCCCGATAGGTGCGGGGCGGGGTTATATTTAATTGTGCCCGCACTTCTGATAAAGGTTGCGTCAAAAGATATTCCCATTGCGCCTCTGGCAACCATTTCGCACGCCGCCCCAAACGAAACCCTTCCGCCAACACATGCCATGAACGCCGCAAGCCCAATGTTGCCCGCATCTCAGACACCCCTAAACCAATAATCAATAAAATACCAACATTACCAAGTTGTCGCCATGTCACAGCCAGCAAAGATATCTCCCCCAGCTCATCACGACCATAACCTGTCACCACATGCCATAGATCATGCGCATCGCGTTGTCGTTTAGAGAATCGCCCCTGTTGTTCGTTCTCTTTATATCTATCACCAATCGTGCCCTCATCACTCGCTTGTGCCAAACCATCTGCCGAGATTTTCTCGCGTGTCGTGAAGTCATAATATTCGCGCCCCAAACTACCGACAGGCAGACTTTGCAACCATTCACTATCACATAAATGTGCCATTAAATCACGCGGCGCATTCAGCATATCCTGGGCGTTATTATGGCGCATAAATCTCTTATATGCCTGCTGCCCAGCGCGTTCGCCCAATACCGATAAAATGGTAAACACTTGCGTTGTGTCTTCTTTATCGTCTCTCAACTTACCCAATGCTTGCCAGATTGTTTTGATTTTGTTCATTTCGCTTCCTCATTTCATATCTTATTGTGCGTCATCTAATGGTGCCCTCGGCCAGACTCGAACTGGCACGTCCTTGCGGACAATGGATTTTGAATCCATCGCGTCTACCAATTCCACCACGAGGGCACGCGACTAGTATGACATATTTATGAATGCCATTATAGTCTTATGGGCAAAAATGTCTATATATTCTAGCCGCATTGGGCTAGATTGGCGCAATGTTACGCAAACTTTATGACAAAACCCTAGCGTTGGCGCGGTCGCGTTATGCTGTGCCCGCTTTGGGCGGGGTCGCCTTTACCGAGAGTTTTATTTTTCCTATTCCCCCTGATGTCATATTGCTACCGATGATGTTTGCCCAAACCAAAACAGGCGATGCCTATAAGCGGGTGCGTATCTGGTGGTTAGCGGGGTTTGCTACA